>NZ_JBVICA010000004.1:220029-426002 GCF_055573115.1 Streptomyces sp. NPDC030222 | reverse complement strand
AAGTTCGGTGCGCACGTCTTCGACGCGGCCAACGGCGGTGCGCTGCTGTGGCAGCACCTGTTCTGGTTCTTCGGGCATCCCGAGGTGTACATCATTGCGCTGCCGTTCTTCGGCATCATCTCCGAGGTCGTTCCGGTCTTCAGCCGTAAGCCGATGTTCGGTTACATGGGTCTGGTCGGTGCGACGATCGCGATCGCGGGTCTGTCGGTGACGGTGTGGGCGCACCACATGTACGTGACCGGTGGTGTGCTGCTGCCGTTCTTCTCGTTCATGACGTTCCTGATCGCGGTGCCGACCGGTGTGAAGTTCTTCAACTGGATCGGCACGATGTGGAAGGGCTCGCTGTCCTTCGAGACGCCGATGCTGTGGGCGGTCGGCTTCCTGATCACGTTCCTCTTCGGTGGTCTGACCGGTGTCATCCTGGCGTCGCCGCCGATGGACTTCCAGATATCCGACACCTATTTCGTGGTGGCGCACTTCCACTACGTGGTGTTCGGAACGGTCGTGTTCGCGATGTTCTCCGGCTTCCACTTCTGGTGGCCGAAGATGACGGGCAAGATGCTGGACGAGCGTCTGGGCAAGATCACCTTCTGGACCCTGTTCGTGGGCTTCCACGGCACCTTCCTCGTCCAGCACTGGCTCGGCCCGCAGGGAATGCTCCGTCGCATCCCCGACTACCTGGCCTCCGAGGGGTTCACCGGACTCAACACCGTGTCCACGATCTTCTCGTTCCTGCTCGGCATGTCGATCCTGCCGTTCTTCTACAACGTCTGGAAGACCGCCAAGTACGGCAAGAAGGTCGAGGCCGACGACCCGTGGGGCTACGGCCGTTCGCTCGAATGGGCGACGTCCTGCCCGCCGCCGCGGCACAACTTCCTCACCCTGCCGCGGATCCGTTCCGAATCCCCGGCGTTCGACGTGCACCACCCTGAGGTCAGGTCGTGAACGCCGGGCCGCGGGAGACGGAGGCAGCAGTCAACGAGATCGAGGGATACCTCCTGTGGGAGGCGGAGAAGAGCCAGGCCGCGGCGCAGGCCCGCGACTTCACCGCACGACTGCCGTGGCTGTCCGGTGCCGAGCGGACCGAGGTGGAACGCCTCTACACCGAGGACCGGCTGCGGACGGCCAGAGAGTCCCTGGAACGCACAGCCGCCCGCAGTGTGGAGCTGCGCACCGAGTACCGCGCCCTCTACGGGCGGCTGCGCCGCCGGCTCGTCACGTCCTGCGCGCTCGGGGCCGCCGCGGCGACGGTACTCACGGTCTCGGCCCTCGTGAGCGGCGCACGATGAGGACACACGATGAGGACACGATGAGGAACCTCCTGTCCGCGTCGTTGTCGCGCATCGGTTCCCGTGGGTGAGTGCCGCCGCTCAGGCGTGCGAGACGACGGCCACGGGGCAGGGCGCGTGGTGCAGGGCCGCATGGGCCACGGACCCGACGCGGGTGATACGGACGGGGGAGCGGCGGGCCCGGCGGCCCACCACGAGCGGCCGCGCGCGACGCCGCGGACAGCAGCACCTGCCCGGCACTGCCGATCTCCACGTGCTCGATCACGCTCATGTCGTGGCACCGCATTCTCGTCGCGGGCTTCCCTATGGGCGCTGCCCGTCCGAGGCTTCCCCGTGAGTACTGCCCGCAAGCAGGTGCGATCAACGGTCGGGCCCCGGCGCCGGGGGCCGTCCGTGGCGGCGCCGGACCTGCTCGCGGCGCCTGCGCAGCTTCTCGCAGCGCCAGCACACCCAGCCTGCCGGCGCCTCGGTGAGCGTGGCGTTGGAGCAGTCGGCGGTGGCGCACACGGTGCGTGTCCCGGGCCCGTCGTGCACCACCATGACACCTTCCGGCCTGGGGCGTTCATACCCCGCCGGCTTCTCCGAGAGGATGAAGTCACCGTGCCGAAGCGGATGGAAGAGCACCAGCTCGTTCTTGACGTGGTCCGGCTCCGGGGAGGCGAAATGGGCGTGGCAGCGCTGCGCCCACCATCGTCTGAGCGCGTTGAAGTCACGGATGCACCATGCCCACATCGCACCGCCGGTCGCCGAGAGGATCGTCTGCCCCTGCCGGCCGGGGGCGTGCGGAACGTCGACGACCTCCCAAGCGCCCTCGTCGAGGTCGAAGACGCCGTTCTCGCAGCGCTGCCCGGTCTCGCGCTCGGTCGCGATGCACTGGAGCCGGTCGATCTCGCAGGGTGCGATGCGCAGCGTGCCGTGATACGCGATGACGTGCCGGGCCTCCTCCGCCTCCTCGGGGTCGGGGCCGCTGACCTCCTCCTCGCTGGCCGGCTCCACGTACGGGACGAACGCGCCCTGCTCGATCAGGGCGCGCATCCGCACGGCCAGCACCTGCACGACCTCCTGGAGTTCGTACGGCAGGTCCGGATGCTCGGCGGCCGGGCACACCGCGGGGTGGGGGATCCGGCAGTAGCCGCTGGCCGTGTCGGATCCCGGGTAGGCCACCCCGCTGTTCACGTGCCACTGCATCGTGGCCGGGATGCGCCGACCCGGGAATTCGGGGGTCAGCGGGATCCGCAGCGCGTCGTACCGCTCGAACCACTCGATCGGCGTGCCGCAGTACTTGCACCTGGCGGTGGCCCTGTGGCGCAGCAGCTTGGTCTGATTGGAGCGGTGCAGGTGCAGCGTCACGACGGCCCCCCTACGTCCACGGGGCCGCAGGCGCGCCCGGAGTGGTGCGAGAACTTTGGGGACACACTAGCGAGTTGGGGTCTCCGGTGTGGGATCGACGGAGGACCGTGCCGGTGGTGAACCGCATCGTGACGTGTGCGAACGGCCGTACGGGCCGTCGGTCGGCCGCGGCCCTTCGGTCCCCGTGCTGTGTGGCGGTTTGCGGGTGCGTGGCGCAGCGTGGTGGGGAGGAGTATCCGAGAAAGGGTGGTTGGGCATGGACGGGCAGGGTTCGGGTGGACGGGTGGTGGTGGGTGTCGACGGATCGCCGTCGTCGGACGCGGCGCTGCGGTGGGCGGTGCGGCAGGCACGACTCATCGGCGGCACGGTGGAAGCGGTGGGGGCGTGGGACCTGCCCGGCGCGCACGCCTGGTCGGCTCCCTCGGTGGACGTGGAATTCGACCGGGAGACCGCCGACCAGGCCATGACGGAGGAGATCGTCAGGGTGCTGGGCGAGGCCGGTGCCGCCGAGATCCATAAGCGCCTGGTCCGGGGCAATCCGGCGGACGCACTGCTGGAGGCGGCCGAGGGAGCGGAGGCGGTCGTGGTCGGCAGCCGCGGACGCGGCGGGTTCGCCCGTACGCTCCTGGGCTCGGTGAGCCAGCAGGTCGCGCTGCACGCGGCCTGCCCGGTGGTCATCGTCCGCCCGGAGGTCACCGTGAAGGACGCCTGAACCGGGCGCTTCCGGTTCGGCGGGGCCGAATCCCGCCGGCCTCGGCCATCGCGGGCGTCGTGCCGTGGGACCGTGCGCGGGCCGCCGGGTGCCCGGGACACGCAGGCCGCAGGTGGGACGGGACAGCGGCGAGCTCGTGCGGGCGCCCGCACGGATGCGGATGACCCGGACGGCCGGGACTCCGTCCGGTCCGCCGTCATTCCGCGCCCGTCATTCCGCGCCCGTCATTCCGCGCCCGTCATCTCCGCCCGTCATTCGTGGGCGACGACGGCGACGGGGACGGTCGCGTGGTGCATCACCGCATGGCTCACATGGCCGATGCGAGCCCCCGCCGCGGTGCGGCGGATGTGGCGGCCGACGACGACCAGGTCCGCGCCGACGGCGGAGTGCAGCACCTGCTGTGCGGGTGTGCCGTGGACGGACTGCTCGGTCACCGTCACCGACGGGTACTGCTGCCGCCACGGCCGCAACAGGTCGCCGAGGGCACGCGCGACCTCCTGTTCCACGGCGGTCCGGGCAGCGGGGTCCGAGGCGGCCTTCCTGAAGGAGAGCGGCAGCGTCCAGCCGTGCACGGCCCGCACACCGGTGCCGCGGCGGGCGGCCTCGTCGAAGGCGAAGGCCAGCACCTTGTCGCAGTTCTCGTGGATGTCCACCCCGACGACCACGTCCCGGTACGGCTCGTCGCCGGTGCCGCCCGTGTCTCCGCTGTGCGGGGGAGCGGACGACACATGGGCCCGTACCAGCACCACCGGCCGCTCCGTGGCGCGGATCGTGGCCATGCCGACCGAGCCGACGAGGAAACCCATGACGCTGCTCAGGCCGCGCGACCCCAGGACGAGCATCTCCGCCTCGGCAGCCTCGACCGCCAGCGCGGCGGCCGGCCGCCCGGAGAGCCGGCGGACGGCGATGTCCAGCCCGGGACGACTGCCCCGCAGCTCCCCGGCGGCCTCCTCGAGGAGCCTGTCGGCCCAGTGGCGGTGGTCCTCCCGGTCGATGGTCGGAGCGGCCACCGCCACCGTGAGCGGCCACTCCTCGACGTGGACGAGGCGCAGCTGCGCATCGTGCAGCACCGCCTCACGGGCTGCCCAGTCCGCGGCGGCCCGGCTCTCGGGATGGCCGTCCAGGCCGACGGTCACATGACGGCTCATGGTGCTGACCTCCTCGGCGCCGCTCCTCCGATACGGCAGGCGATTGGGCGCTCAGTGGTGCTCCGGTTCGATCGACAGGTCGGCGGCGATCCCCCGGGCCCAGGCGGCGATCCGCTCGAAGTCGCGGAAGTCGCCGCCGCGTCCCTGTTCGAGGAGCATGCGGGCGACCCGTCCCCGTGTCCCCGGCCTCAGCCGCCCGCCGAAAGTGACGTGCTCCTCCGCGCCGAGACGGCGTTCGGCGCGGTGGGCTGTGCGCACGGGCGGGATGTCCCGTTCCGACGCCGAGGAGTCGAGCGGGCCGCTGCTGAACAGCCACACACGGAGCTTCTTCAGAGCATGGTGGTGCCGGCGCGCGAAGCGCCGCGCGTCGCGGTGCCAGCGCCCCATGTAGAGCGCGCCGCCGAGGACGACGACGTCGTACGGCACGACGTCGTGGACCTCCGCGGCCGACCGCGCCTCGGCGTTCAGGCCCTTGTCGCGAAGGACGGACGCGATGAACTCGGCGATCTCCGCCGTCGAGCCGTTCTTGGAGCCATAGGCGACAAGCGCTGTGCGCGTCATGCGATCCCTCCTCGTCCCCGTCGCCCCTGTCGTGCCGTCCGTCTCCGCCGCCGTCCGTCTCCGCCGCCGTCCGTCTCCGTCCCTGTCCTGAGTCCCGCCTCCGCCGCTGTCCCTCCCGCTGCCGTCGCCGGTGGCAGAGAGACCGGCGCGGAGCCGGCCGTCGGCCGACTGCTGAGGACCGCGACCGGCGCGCGCCTGTGCGGCCTTCCGTTTCCAGCTTCGGTGTTCACGGCCGGAGCTGCATGTGACGGCGGGTTCGGCCGGGACGCCGCCTCCGGTCCGGGCCATCCGCTGCCGTGGCGGGGCAGGCGCTCCGGCCACCCGAATGCCGTAGCCGGACGGGCGCTCCGCCCGGGTCGCCGCCTTGACTGAGGTGACGGTGACCTTACGGAACAGGAGTCACGATGGCAGGGATATCCAGGCGCGGGGCTGCCGCGGCGATGGCTGCCGCGATCGTCGCCGGCGGTGCGGCGGGGTGCTCGAACGGCGGCGGTGACCGTGAACCCGGTTCCATCGCCTCGGCCGCCGAGTCTGCGAAGGCGGCGATCACGTCCGCCGCCGCCGAGGCCACGGGTGCCATCGCTTCCGCGACGGCAGAGGCGAAGCGGAAGATCGACGAGATCAAGGGAGGGGTGAACGCCAAGGACCAGGTGAAGCTCGGCAGCACGACGACGGGTAGCGACGGCAAGGCCACGACCCCGCTCTCCGTGACGAACACGGCCGACTCGCCGAAGTCGTTCCTGGTGCAGGTGAACTACAAGAATCCACAAGGGGAACTGCAGGACACGGTCGTCGTGACCGTCGAGAACGTCCCGGCGGGCGGTACGGGCGAGGCCACCGCCCGCAGCACGTTCAAGCTGTCGGGTGACATCACCGCCGAGGTCGGCACGGCCCTCCGGTACTGAGCGGCCGGTCCGCCGCCGGGCCACGGGTGTTGCCGGGCATCGGATGCCCGGCAACACCGGTCGGTCCCCGTACCCCGTCGTCAGCCGGTCATGTCCTCGGGCCGTACGACGCAGAGGGCCCAGATACAGAATCCGCACAGCGCGATGACGATGATCGACCAGAGCGGGTAGTACGGCAGGGCCAGGAAGTTGACGATGATGATCAGCGCGGCGATCGCCACCCCGGCCACCCGCGCCCACGTCGGTGCCTTGAAGAGGAACACTCCGACGACCACGGCCACGACTCCGAGGATCAGATGGAGCCAGCCCCATCCGGTCAGGTCGAACTCGAAGACGTAGTTCGGGGTGTGGATGAACACCTCGTCCTCGGCGATGGCCATGATGCCGCGGAAGATGTCGAGCACACCGATGATGACGAGCATCACCGCGGCGAAGACCACGAGCCCACTCGCCATCTGCAGGGTTCCCTCGGAGTGGCGACGCGGTGTCGACGATGTCTGTGCCATGACGATCTCTGCTCCCTCTGTATGCGCCGGGGATTCCGACGGCCGTTCTGCGCCGGGGATTCCGACGGCTGTTCTGCCTCGGGGGTTCGACGGCTGTGCTGCGCCGGGTGCCGAGCCGACGGTTGTTCGCGACGTTGTCCGCCAAGGTCCCGTTGCCGGACCGCTCCCGGGGCGTGCCCGTGGGACCGGACGGCCGCGGGCGTGCCCGTGGGACCGGGCGCCTCGGGTCAGCGCAGGAGCTTCTCCTTGGCCTTCTGGAACTCCTCCTCGGAGATGTCGCCCTTGGCCTTGAGCTCGGAGAGCCTGGTCAGCTCGTCCACGCTGCTCCCGGTGCCGGCCGTTGCGCGGATGTAGGAGTCCATGGCGGCCCGCTGCTCACGTGCGTGCTGGATCTCGCGCTTCCCCATGCCGGAGCCCCGGACGATCACATAGACCAGTGCGCCGAGGAACGGAACGATCAGCACGAGGATCAGCCAGCCGGTCTTGGCCCATCCGTTCAGGTCGTGATCGCGGAAGAGGTCGGTGAAGATGCGGATCAGAATCATGATCCACAACACCCACAGGAAGATCCACATCACGGTCCAGAAGGCGCCCAGAACGGGATAGTCGTACGCGAGGAGCGGGTTGTTCCCCATCGCTGTTCCTCCTGCCATTCACGGTGCCGTTCACGGCCGGCTGTCCGGCGTCCCTCTCGTGGCCGGGCGGGCCGGGTGTCCGGCGGTTCCCGATCTTTCCCAGGATTGGCACGTTCCCCCTCGGGGGCCATCACCCGCGACGGGTGATTCGTCTGTCCGCCGGGCGGTCCCGGGGCCGCGGCGCCGGTCAGTCCGGCAGTCTGCGCATCTCGACGACGTGCAGGCCCAGGTCCTGGAAGCGGGCGAGCAGTCCGTGCAGATGCGCCTCGTCGACGACCGCGCCGAAGAGCAGTGTCTGCGTCGGGGCGGACTCCCGCTCCAGCTCGGGGAAGGCCTTGGCGACGGCCCTGGAGAGACGGCCGGTGATGCAGAACTCGTATCGCATGTCGCACTTCCCATGCGCCGGGGGCCTCTCTTGCAGTGCTTGCCATGCTGGCCCGCGCGGGAGGGGACGGCATCACCCGGTTCAGGTGAATCGCCGCTGCCGTGCCCTGAGCCACCGGCTCGGGCGGAGAGGGGGACCCTGAATGTGCATTCGGGATGCATATTTTGATAGCCTGCGGTCGTGCGTTTGACGAGGTTCAGTGATCTGTCCCTGCGTGCGGTCATGCGGCTCGCTGTCCTGGGTGAGGGCGAGTCCCTGACGACACGCGAGGTGGCCGAGGCGATGGCCGTGCCGTATGCCCATATGGCCAAGGCCGTGGCCCGGCTGCAGCACCTCGGCGTGCTGGAGGCCCGCCGGGGCCGTGGTGGCGGCCTGGAGTTGACGGGTCTCGGCCGGGGGGCCTCGATCGGCTGGCTCCTTCGTGAGCTGGAGGGGGACGAGGAGGTCGTCACCTGCGAGGGTGAGGCCCCCTGCCCGCTGCGCGGTGCGTGTCGCCTCCGTGGCGCCCTGCGGGCCGCCCAGCAGGCGTTCTATGCATCGCTCGACCCGCTGACCGTGTCGGATGTGGTGACGTCCCCCACAGGGCCGGTGCTGCTGTCGCTCGCCGGGCGGGGTGAGGCCTGAGGTTCCGGGCCCGGGTGTCGGCTCCCGTCGCGCCTGTCCCGGCTTCCGTTTCCCGTTCGCGGGCAACGTACGCGCAAAAATACGAAGATCATCTACCAATTAGGAGGCAGGTGTGCTCTCAGAGCAGTCCGTACCCGTCGTCCGTGCCACCCTGCCCGTCGTCGGCGGGGCGATAGGCGACATCACCGACCGTTTCTACGCCAGGCTCTTCGCGGCCCACCCGGAACTGCTCCGCGACCTGTTCAACAGGGGCAACCAGGCCAGCGGAGCCCAGAAGCAGGCCCTCGCCGGAGCCATAGCGGGATTCGCCACCCTGCTGGTGGAACGGCCCGACGCCCGGCCGGACGTGCTGCTGTCCCGCATCGCCCACAAACACGCGGCGCTCGGCATCACCTCCGAGCAGTACAAGACCGTCCACGAGCACCTCTTCGCGGCGATCGTGGAAGTGCTCGGCGACGCCGTCACGCCCGAGGTGGCCGCCGCGTGGGACGAGGTCTACTGGCTGATGGCGAACGCCCTGATCGCGCTGGAGGCGCAGCTCTACGAGCAGGCCGGAGTCGCCGAGGGTGACGTCTGGATGCCGATGCTGGTGGTCCGGCGGCACGAGGAGACGGCCGACGTGGTCTCCTTCGGGCTTCGCAGGGCCGACGGCCGCCCCAACGGACGCTTCCTGCCAGGGCAGTACATCAGCGTGCAGGCCGAACTTCCGGACGGCGCACGGCAGATCCGCCAGTACAGCCTCTCCCGGGGCCCGGAGCACGAGGAATGGCGGATCAGCGTCAAGAAGGCCGACGGCGGCATCGCGGACGGGGCCGCCGCACCCGACGGCGAGGTCTCCGGCTGGCTGCACGAGCACCTGCGGCCCGGTGACACCGTCATGACGTCCGCGCCCTTCGGCGGGCTGACCCTGCCCGAGGGCGACCGGCCCCTGCTGCTGGCCTCCGCGGGGATCGGCAGCACCCCGATGCTGTCCATGCTCGACGCCCTCGCGGCCACCGGATCCACCCGCAGGGTGCTCGTCGCCCACGCCGACCGTTCCCCGGCGGACCACGCCCACCGCGAGGAACTGGCCCGGCTCGTGGCGGCACTGCCGAACGCGGAATCCCACATCTGGTACGAGACACCGGACGCCACGGCCCCCGACGCCCGCACCGGACACACGGACCTCGCAGAGCTGGACCTCCCCGACGGCCTGACCGCCTACCTGTGCGGCCCGCTGCCGCATCTGCGTGCCGTCCGCGGGGACTTGCTGCGCCGCGGCGTGCCGGCCGCGCACATCCACTACGAGGTCTTCGGCCCCGACCTCTGGTTCGGCCGGGACCAGTAGTGCTGTGTCAGGGGCGTCCGGCGGATCACCGCCAGGCTCCCCGGAGGCGTCCGGCGGGACCCGTGGCCCCGCCGGTCGAGCCCGTGGCAGAGTGCCCTGCCCTGCCATGGGCTCGTCCGTGCCGTCAGCCGACCCGCCGGGCCGGCACCTGTCCCGGCCAGTCCTCGGACAGGGAACGTTCGGTGGGGGTGAAGCCGTTGCGCTCGTAGTACGCGACCGGTTCGCCCCCGCCGCCCGCCCAGCAGTCGACCCGCAGAAGGTCCACGCCGGCCCGCCGGCTCTCCTCGACGGCGTGCCCCAGCAGCGCCGCGCCGATGCCCGGGCCGGCGTACCGGCGGTCGGTGACCAGCAGCCGGACGTACCGCTCGGGTTCCTCGGCCGGCGCGATCGGCAGCTGCGGGCCGGGCCCGGAGTCCAGCACGACGGCTCCGACAGGCGTTCCGTCCGACTCCGCGATGTACGGCGCGTTCTCGGTGGTGTACCGCTCGACCCGCTCCGGCCCACCGGGCCTCCGCGAATACGGTGTCGTGCCCCACTGCCCGGTGCTGCCGCGATCGTTCATCCAGACCACGGACGAGTCGAGCATGTCCGGAATGGCCGGTGCGCCGGCCGGGCCGCCGGGTCTGATCCGTATGCCAGGTGTGTTGTCGTTCACGGCAGAAGCCTGGGCACCGGCTGCGCCGGCCCGGCGCTTCGGCCCGGCCCTTCGCCCTGGTCGTCACCGGTGGCGACGCCGACGGCCGCACCCATGTCACCGCCGTCGGCGGACGGCTCGGGCGACCAGCAGGGCCACGTCGTCGTAGTCGCCCGGATGACGCATCGCGCGGAGCAGGCGCTCGCAGGTCTCGTCCAGCGTCCGGTCGGAAACGCGCAGGAGCTCCAGAAGGGCGTTGATGCCGACGTCGATGTCCTCGTCCCGCCGCTCGACAAGGCCGTCGGTGTAGAGGACGAGGCGGTCGCCCGGGGCGAGATCGACGCTCACTGCGCGGAACGGCACGCCCCCCACGCCCAGCGGGGCGCCGGAGGGCAGATCGAGAAGGTGCGGCCCGGAGCCGTCCCGGACCACGACCGGGGGCAGATGACCGGCCGCCGCGATGCGGCACTGCTCGCGCCGGGGGTCGTGGACGGCATAGACGCAGGTGGCGATGTACGGGTCCAGGCCGGCCGTGATCTCGTCCAGGTGCTGCAGCACGAGCGCGGGGTCGAGCCCGAGTCCGGCCAGGGTCTGCGTGGCGGTGCGCAGGCGTCCCATCGCGGTGGCCGCGTTGATGCCGCTGCCCATCACGTCGCCGACCACCAGGGCGGTCCGGTCCTCGGCCATCGGGATGGTGTCGAACCAGTCGCCCCCGACCTCCGTGAGCTCTCCGGCGGGCTGGTAGCGGGTGGCGACCTCCAGGCCCGGCAACGGGCCGGGCGGCTCCGGGAGCAGACTGCGCTGGAGGGTCAGGGCGACGTCCCGCTGCTGCCGGTACCAGCGGGCGTTGTCGATGTACACCGCGGCACGGGTGGCCAGCTCGGACGCGAGGAGCGTGTCGTCGTCGCCGAAGGGCACCGGATTGCGGGAGCGGAGGAGTTCGAGCGCGCCCAGGACCTCGCCGCGCGCGATCAGCGGGACCACCAGGCAGGAGTGCACCCCGGCCCGTTCCAGGAGCTCGGCCGTCTCGCCGTCGCGGGCGATGCGTGCCAGGTCGTCATGGACGGCGTGGTCGAGACGCAGTGGTTTGCGGCTGTTGATGCTCTCGGTGACGAGCCGGTCGGCCTCGTACCGGACGGGGCCGCCCGAGGGGTCCGCGGCCCGGACCGCGACGCCCGGATGCACGGCGGCCACGGCCAGGACGCGGAACAGCGCGGCCCCGTCGGGCGGGGGGACGGGACGGCCCTCCACCACGGCGTCCAGCACGTCCACCGAGGCCATGTCGGCGAGCTCGGGCACCGCGATACCGGCCAGTTCGCGGGCCGTCTGCTCCAGGTCCAGCGTGGTGCCTACCCGCACCGACGCGTCGGCCACCACGGCCAGGCGGTGCCGTGCCTGCTCGGCCTCGATGGCCGCACGGTGCCGGTCGGTGACGTCGATCGTGGAAGCGGCTATCCCTAGGACCCGGCCGCCCACGTCCTCCAGCCGGTACAGCGACACCGACCAGGCGTGCTCGACGTCCGGGTCGGCGGGGGTACGGCCGACCATTTCACGGTCCAGGACGGGCTCGCCGGTCGCGAGGACCTGCCGCATCAGGGCGTCCGCCTCCTCGACGTCCACGCCTGGCAGCACCTCGCCCACCCGCCGGCCGAGGTGCTCCTCGGCGGGAACGCCGTCGATGCGCTCCAGTGCCGGGTTCACCGCCACGTACCGCAGCTCCGTGTCCAGGACCGCGATCCCGATCGGGGACTGCCGCACCAGCCGCACCGACAGGGCGAGGTCGCGCTCGACCTCGGACAGCGTCGCCTCGTCCGTCGCGAGACCCAGGGCGAAGTGGTCGCCGACGTCGTCGAGCAGCCGCATGTTGCGGAATTCGATCAGCCGTGTGCTGCCGTCCTTGCGGAGTACCGGGAAGACCCCGGCCCAGCTCTGCCCCGTGGCCATGACCTGCTCGAACAGGTGCAGTACGAGGTCGAAGTGCTTCTCGGGGACCATCAGCTGGGCCGCGTACCGGCCGAGGGCCTCGTCCGCGGTGTACCCGAAGAGCTCCTCCGCCTGGGGGCTCCACAGGACTATCCGTCCGTGGGCGTCGAGCAGCACAGCGGCGACTCCCAGCACGTCCAGCAGCCCGCCCGGCGGGGACGGTCCCGCCGCCGGACGGCCGGAGGCGCCGGCAGGGGCCCGGAATGCCTCGGTGCCGCCCATCCCAGCTGCTCCTTCCCGCTCCGGGTGCGCTGCCTCACCGGCCGCCGGTGTCCGTCCCGCCCGCCGCTGGGCAGCGGACTCGCGGCCACGGGGGCGTCTCCATCGTCTCTCCCCGCCCGACAGCTCCGCAGCTCGCGACGGAACGGCTGCCGCGGTGCCGACGACGCGATGCCCGGCCGCAGGGGCCGGCGTCGACGAGCTGCCGCGGCCGCCGGGGGAGTGCGATGGAGTGCGATGGAGGTGCGATGACCGGCTGACTTCTCCCGGCGACGGGTCCCCACCGGGCGCTCCACGGGGAGGACTGCCCGGGGTTGCGCGCAGGATGCCTCCGTCCGCGGCCGCCCTCCGGCAGGCCGGCGACCGCCCTGCCGCAGGACGGCGCGGGTCATCGCGACGCGGCGCCCGACTTCACGTCCGCCTGCCGCAGTTCGGCGAGCAACTCGCTCTGGCCTACGAGGAGTTCGGTGAGGATCCGGCGCGCCGCGCGCAGCAGGTCGGCGACGTCGCCGCCCGCCAGGGCGTAGCTGACCGTGGAGCCGTCGCGAATGGACACCACGATCCCCGAGCGTCGCAGCACCGCCAGTTGCTGGGAGAGGCTGGAGGGCTCGATCTCGATCTCGCTGAGCAGATCCCGCACGGATACGGGGCCGTTCTGAAGGAGCTCCAACACACGGATGCGGACGGGGTGTCCGAGCATCCGGAAGAACTCCGCCTTGGCCTGGTACAGCGGTACCTGCATGGTCAACGCTCCTGCTGGGTTCGACGGCCGGCCGAATCTCTCGGCCTCGACTGCTGCCGCCGTGCCGGGGCGGTGCAGCACACACCGATCCTCCCGCCTCCGGGTGCCATGCTCCCAGGGGGTTCATCGCATCGGGATCTCACCAATTGAAGAAATCTTTAATTGGTGGGCGCACGGAGACGAGAGGACAGGGTTCGAGTGCTAGAGCTCCAGGTCGGACTCGATGCGCCTCAGTTGGTGCCGTGCCATGGCCAGGTTCGCATTGGCCTTGTCGAGCACCAGGTAGAGGAAGAGGCCGTTCCCGCCGCGGCCCTTGAGGAGCCGGATGAGGTGGTACTGATTCCCCAGCGTGATCAGGATGTCCTCGATCTCGTCCTTGAGATTGAGATGGTCCATGGTGCGGGTCTTGGCGCGGATCACATCGGTGTTGCCGGCCGCGGCCACGGACAGGTCGAGGTCCTTCCCGCCGCCGATGGTGCCCAGCGCCATTCCGCTGGTGTAGTCCACGAGTGCGGCTCCGACGCTCCCCTCGATCGATGTCATCGTCTCCTTGAGGGAGGTCTCCACGTTCGCCATGCCGGCGCTCACTCCTCTGTAGCTCTGCAGGGTCGGTTCAGGGCCCGCGACCGTTCGGGTTCTGCGGACCGTGAGGGCGAAGCTACCGATCGTGAACACATTCCAGATGAGTATGCCGATAATCGAACGGCGGACCGCCGGTTACTCGTAGGATGCGCGCCCGCACGGAGCGTGCCGCCGTCGTATTCCGTGCCGCCGCCGCATTCACGGGGCAGGGCCCTGTCGTGACGGGGACGATCACGAGATATCTTGATGTCGAGCAATGTTGCAGACGTGGAGCGGAGCACCCGGTGACTGACTCGACCATCATCTATACGCACACCGACGAGGCGCCGGCGCTGGCGACCTACTCGTTCCTGCCTGTCGTCCAGGCGTACGCCTCGGCGGCCGGGGTCACTGTCGAGACCCGCGACATCTCCCTGGCTGGCCGGATCATCGCGAGCTTCCCCGAGTACCTGGAGGAGGGCCAGCGCATCGGTGACGCCCTCGCCGAGCTCGGCGAGCTCGCGAAGCGGCCCGAGGCGAACATCATCAAGCTGCCGAACGTCTCGGCCTCGATCCCGCAGCTGAGGGCCGCCGTCGCCGAGCTCCAGGGACAGGGCTACGCGCTGCCGGACTACCCGGACGACCCGAGGACCGACGAGGAGCGCGACATCCGCGCCCGCTACGACAAGATCAAGGGCAGCGCCGTGAACCCGGTCCTGCGCGAGGGCAACTCCGACCGCCGCGCCCCCGCGTCGGTCAAGAACTACGCCAAGACCCACCCCCACCGCATGGGCGCCTGGACCCCGGAGTCCAAGACCGACGTCGCCACCATGGGCGTGGACGACTTCTGCTCCACCGAGAAGTCCGTGGTGATCTCCGAGGCGGGCTCCCTGCGCATCGAGCTGAAGGGTGACGACGGCTCCACCACCGTGCTGCGCGAGTCCGTGCCGGTCCAGGCGGGCGAGGTCGTCGACGCCTCCGTGATGCGCGTCGCCGCGCTGCGCGAGTTCCTGACCGCGCAGATCGCCCGCGCCAAGGCCGAGGGCGTGCTGTTCTCCGTGCACCTCAAGGCCACGATGATGAAGGTCTCCGACCCGATCGTCTTCGGTCACGTCGTGCGGGCGTTCTTCCCGAAGACCTTCGCGAAGTACGGCGACGTGCTCGCCGCGGCCGGTCTCACCCCGAACGACGGTCTCGGCGGCATCCTCAAGGGTCTGGAGTCGCTCCCCGAGGGCGCCGAGATCAAGGCATCCTTCGACGCCGAGCTGGCCGAGGGCCCGGAGCTCGCCATGGTCGACTCCGACCGCGGCATCACCAACCTGCACGTCCCGTCCGACGTGATCGTGGATGCCTCCATGCCCGCCATGATCCGCACCTCCGGCCACATGTGGGGTCCGGACGGCCAGGAGCACGACACCCTCGCCGTCCTCCCGGACAGCAGCTACGCGGGCGTCTACCAGGCCGTCATCGACGACTGCCGCGCCAACGGCGCCTACGACCCGTCGACCATGGGCACGGTCCCGAACGTCGGTCTGATGGCGCAGAAGGCCGAGGAGTACGGCAGCCACGACAAGACCTTCGAGATCCCCGTGACCGGCACCGTCCGCCTGGTCGACGAGGCGGGCAACGCCGTCGTCGAGCAGACGGTCTCCGCGGGCGACATCTTCCGCGCCTGCCAGACCAAGGACGCCCCGATCAGGGACTGGGTGAAGCTGGCCGTCACCCGCGCCCGCGCCACCGGCGACCCGGCCGTGTTCTGGCTGGACCGGAACCGCGCGCACGACGCCCGCCTGATCGCCAAGGTCGACGAGTACCTGTCGGAGCACGACACCGAGGGCCTGGACATCAGGGTCCTGTCCCCGGTCGAGGCGACCAAGCTGTCCGTGGAGCGCATCCGCCGCGGCGAGAACACCATCTCGGTCACCGGCAACGTCCTGCGCGACTACCTCACCGACCTGTTCCCGATCCTGGAGCTGGGCACCAGCGCCAAGATGCTGTCGGTCGTCCCGCTGATGGCGGGCGGCGGCCTCTTCGAGACGGGCGCCGGCGGCTCCGCCCCGAAGCACGTCCAGCAGCTGGTCAAGGAGAACTACCTCCGCTGGGACAGCCTCGGCGAGTTCTTCGCCCTGGTCCCGTCCCTGGAGCAGTACGCGAAGACCACCGGCAACGCCCGCGCCCAGGTGCTCGCCGACACCCTCGACCGTGCCACCGGCACCTTCCTCAACGAGGACAAGTCGCCGAGCCGCCGCCTCGGCGGCATCGACAACCGCGGCAGCCACTTCTTCCTGTCCCTCTACTGGGCCCAGGAGCTGGCCGGGCAGACGGACGACGCGGAGCTCGCCAAGGCGTTCGCCCCGCTCGCCCAGACGCTGGCCGAGAAGGAGCAGACGATCGTCGACGAGCTGATCGCGGTCCAGGGCTCGCCGGTCGATATCGGCGGCTACTACCAGCCCGACCCGGCGAAGGCCGCAGCCGTCATGCGCCCCTCCGCCACCTTCAACGAGGCCCTCGCGACCCTCGTCTGACACCCGGCAGGGACGTCACCGCACCGGTGACGTCCCTGGTCACCACCCGTTCCGCCCCGTCCGGACCTCGTCCGGCCGGGGCGGTTCCGTCTCCGCGGCCGCCGGTGTCGGCCGGATACGGGCCCCTGCAGGGTCTCTTGACGCGGCATCAGGCCAGTGGTTCCGTGGCTGAGCCACTGAACCACTGCCGTTGGAGCCCACGGATGACCCGGGTGGAAGCACTGCCGCGCGAGACGATCGTCGACGTCCTGGAGAACCGGCTGCGCGAGGACATCCTCGCCGGGCGCCATCCCGCCGGGAGCTATCTGCCGCCCGAACGCGAACTCGCCCACGGCTTCGGCGTCACCCGCACCACCCTCAAACACGCCTTCGGCCGACTGGTGCACGCCGGCCTGCTGGAGACCCGCCACGGAGTCGGCACCCGGGTACGCGACTTCGTCCGGCTCGGCGGCGCCGACCTGCTGCCCGTGCTCGTCCGGCACAGCCCGGACTGGATGGGCGAGATCTTCGAAGTGCGGCGCAGTATCGGTGCGCTGATCGCGGAACGCGCCGCGGACCGGGCCACGGCCGACCAGATCACCGAGCTCCGCACCCTGCTGGCCGCCGTACGGGCCGCCGACGGTGGCGACCCCGCGCAGCTCGCCGACGCAGAGGTGCACCGCGCCCTCGCCCGCGCCACCGGCAACCGCGTCTACGTCCTGCTCACCAACACCCTCTTCAACGCCTACCTGCCGGTGCGCGCCGCGCTCGCCGGACCGTTCCGGGACCCGCGGACCGCCCACGACCGGCTGGCCCCCGTGGTCGCGGCCGTCGCCGCCGGCGACGCGCAGGCCGCCCGGGCCGCCGCCGACGACTACCTGTCCACGACCGAACGCATCATGCTCGAAGGCCTCGCCCGCTCCAGCGGCCGCGGGGAGCACGACCGGTGAGCGCCCGGGGCACCGTATTCGAGGAGACCATGACCGGCCGCGTACGGCTGGCCGGCGAGGACCGCGACCGGGCCGTACGCCTCGACCTGCGGGTCCGCGCCGACCGGGTGATGCTGCCCCACCGCACCACCCCGGCACGGCTGACCGGCCGGGTGCGCATCGCGGGACGGGCCGACGACACCGCGGCGGAGGGCGAGCTCGAGATCTCGCCGCTCGCCCGCCGCAGGATCCGCTACCGGCTCGCCTTCCTCCTGGACGGACGGCGCGTCACCCTCGACGGCTGGAAGTCCGTGTCCCCGAAACGCCCGCTGTCCTCGACGACCGTCCTGCCGTACTCCCTCCACGAGAACGGCGAGCGGATCGGCGAGGGCACCCTGCGCTTCCCCCTCGCCACCGGCCTGCTGCCCTTCCTGGCCAGCTTCCGCTTCCCCAGGACCGCCGAAGGGCACCACACCCCGCGCTGGAGCGGGGCACCCGGGCGGACCGAGGTCTGGTACACCACCCTGACCGACCCGGCCACCGGCAGCGGAGTCTGGCTGCACCACGAACTGGTCGCACCCGCCGACGGCACGCCGCCCCATGCCCACGGCTGGGTGGCCGTCTTCCCGAAGGACGGACCCGTCGAGCACGCCCGCTTCGGCCCCGAACCCTGGCAGGGCGGATCCGAGGGCTACGACGCCGGGGGAGTCTCCGTCGCGCCGGGCCGGCTCACCGGCACCGCGGGCCCCTTCACCTGGTCGCTCACCGAGAAGCCCGAGGACGGACCCCTCTACACCTTCCCCCGCTGGTCCTGGCGCCGCCCCTGGCTCCCCGCCGCGCAGATGCTGCCCGCGTCCCGCGCCCTCTACAGCGGCATCCTGCGGCACGGCACGCACGAACTGCGGCTCGACCGGGCCCCCGGCGCCGGCGCCCGCATCTACGGCCACGGCAACGCCCGCCGCTGGGCCTGGCTGCACGCCGACCTCGGAGGCGGCGACGTACTGGAGGTCGTCGCTGCCGTGTCCATGCGCCCCGGACTCGACAGGCTTCCGCCCCTCGTCTTCCTGCGGCTGCGGAGGAACGGCCGCACCTGGCCGCGCCGCGCCGAGCGCACGGCCGTCGGCTGGGCGGGGCTCGGCCGGTTCCGCGCGGACATCGGACTGCCGGAGTGGCGGGTGCACGGTCGCGCGGGCCTCCGCCGGATCCGGGTGACGGTGACCCAGCCGGACGAGCGGACCCTGGCGCTCGACTACGCCGACCCCGACGGCACCCCCGCGGTCTGCCGCAACAGCGAGACCGCGGACGCGGTGGTCCGGCTGGAACGCTGGTGGGGCACCTGGCGCCCGGAGGCCGAATGGCGGCTGGCGGGCACCGCCCACGCCGAGGTCGGCCACCGGTGAGCGCGCGAACCGCCTCCGGTCTGGAGGGACTGGCCGCGGCCCTGCTCGCGGACGACGGGACGGCGCCCTGGACCGCCGCGGTGCCCCGCCGCCTGCAGACGGTCCTCGACTCGATGCCCGCCCCCGCGCGGGCCGCGGTGCGCGGCGCGGCCGCGGCACTCGACGCCTACGCTTTGGTGCGCACCGGCCGGAGGCTCCGAGCCCTCCACCCCGACGAGCGCGAGGGACTCATGGTCTCGCTCTCCTCCCGCCCCGCGCTCGCCCCCGTCCTGGACGCCCTGAAGGTGCCGCTGCTGCTCGCCGCCGGCACCGAGAGGATGCTCCACCTCGGCAGCCGGCCGGCCGTACACCCGCCCGACGACCCGCCACTGGACTGCACCCCCGCGCAGGACTGGCCCACCCGCTCCACCGCCGACGCCGTGATCGTCGGATCGGGGGCCGGCGGGGCCATGGCCGCCAGGACCCTCGCCCGCGCCGGGATGCGCGTGGTCGTCCTGGAGGAAGGGGACCACCACACCACCGCGTCCTTCGGACGCCGGGCCCCACTGGACCGCTTCGCCGAGATGTACCGGGACGGCGGGGCGACCCTCGCCGTCGGCAACCCCCCACTGGTCCTGCCCGTGGGCCGTGCGGTCGGCGGCACCACCGTCGTCAACTCCGGCACCTGCTACCGGACACCCGCACACGTCCTGGCCCGCTGGCGGGAGCGCTTCGGGTTCGAGGCCGCGGCGGACCTCGGTCCGTACCTCGACGAAGTCGAGCGCACCCTGCGGGTGGCGACCCAGCCCCTCGACGTCCTCGGCGAGAACGGGCTGCTCGCGCTCGCCGGAGCCGGGAAGCTCGGCTGGGCCGCTGCGCCGCTGCGCCGCAACGCACCCGGCTGCAAGGGGGCATGCCAGTGCGTCGTCGGCTGCCCCACCGGCGCCAAACAGAGCGTCCAGCTGTCCGTCCTGCCCGATGCGTGCGCCGCCGGGGCCCGTATCGTGACGGGCGCCCGGGTGCACCGGATCCTCACCGACCCGGACCGGCCCGGAGGCCCCCGCGCCGCGGGGGTCCTCGCCAGGCGACCGGACGGAAGCGAACTGGAGATCCTCGGCCCACTGGTGGTCGTCGCCGCCGGAGCACTGGAGTCCCCGCCCCTGCTGCGCCGCTCCGGCCTCGGCGGACACCCGCGCCTCGGCCACAATCTGAGCGTGCATCCGGCAACCAGTGTCGCGGGGCGCTTCAGCCGGACCGTCACCGCGTGGGAAGGCGTCCTGCAGAGCGTCGGAGTGGAGGAACTGCACTCCGACGGAATCCTCATCGAAGCCACCGCGACACCCCCCGGCATGAGTTCCTTCGTGCCACCGGGCATCGGACGCGAACTGCGCCGCGAACTGGAGGGAGCGGACCGGCTGGCGACCCTCGGCGCGATGATCGCCGACCGTCCGTCCGGCCGTGTCGTCGGCCGCGACCGCACCCTGCTGCGCTACGACCTCGCACCGCGCGACGCCCGCCGGCTGCTGCGCGCCGTGCGCGCCATGGGCCGGCTGCTATTCGCGGCGGGCGCGGAGGAGGTCCTCACCGGCATCCCGGCCGCTCCGCGCGTTCGCTCTCCCGAAGGCCTGGACGAGCTGCTGGGGAGGGTCACCGCGCGGCAGCTCCATGTGTCCGCCTTCCACCCCACCGGTACGGTCGCCGCCGGCGCGGACCCCCAGCGCGCGCCGGCCCACCCCGACGGACGGCTGCGCGGCGTGCACGGCGTGCTCGTCGTCGACGGCTCGGTCCTGCCCGGCTGCCCGGAGGTGAACCCGCAGCTGAGCATCATGGCGGCGGCGCTGGCCATCACCGAGCGCTTCGTGGAGGACCCCGGCCGCGGCACCGGCCCGGCACGCAAACCGTGACGGGGGTCTGCTGCGTCTGTCACGGGTATGGCGACGATCACGAGCGGGATACGGCAGCTGGTCCTCTTCGGCTGGCTGGAGGTGCGGTGCTGCGCGTTCGCGGTGGCACTGGTCGGCGGGATCGCCGTGTCGAGCCGGCTGCCGGACCTGCCGGTCGCCCGGTACGACCTGCTGCTGGTGTACGGGATCGGGCTCGCGGTACTGGCGAGGAAGGCCGGTTGGGACACCGCCCGGGACACCTGGGTCATCGCGGCCTGCCACCTCGTCGGCCTGCTCTTCGAGCTGGTCAAGGTGCGGCTCGGGTCGTGGAGCTATCCGGAGGAGGCGCTCACGAAGGTCGCCGGGGTGCCGCTGTACGGCGGATTCATGTATGCGGCCGTGGGGAGCTACGTGTGCCGTGCGTGGCGCCTGCTCGATCTGGGGCTCACCGGATACCGTCCGCGGGCGATGGCTGCGGTGGCTGCGGCCGTGTACCTGAACTTCTTCAGCCACCACTGGCTTCCGGACGCCCGCTGGGTGCTCGCGGCACTGCTGGTGTGCGTGACCGCCGGCACCTGGGTCGGGTTCACGGTGGGGAGCCGACGCTACCGGATGCCGCTCGCGGTCTCGTTCGCACTGATCGGGTTCTTCCTCTGGGTCGCGGAGAACGCCGCCACCTACGTGGGCGCCTGGAGCTATCCGCACCAGCTGGACGGCTGGGAGCCCGTGTCGATCGCCAAGGCAGTCGCCTGGGCAATGCTGATCAGCGTCACGTTCGTGCTGGTCGCGAGGCCGAGAGGACCGGGTGGCGGCACTCCGGAGACCGGCTGACACCGCCGGCGCGTCTCCGAGTGGTTGCGGAGCCGACGACGTTTCCAGGTGGGTGCGGCCGGTGTCCCGCCGTGCGGCGGCCCGGGGCGCCTGCACAGCCGTCGCCGGGCAACGGCATGATCGTGAACAGTCCCGTACCACCGCGGAAAGGAAGCACATGACTCCGAGCCGAGCGCCCCGGCCGTCCCGCCGTTCCCTGCTCTCCTGGACCGGAGCCGCGGCCCTCACCGCGGGAACCACGGCAGCCGGGACGGGCACGGCCGCGGCCGCGGCACAGCCGGCTCCCGGTGCGTCCCTGCTCGTCCCCTCGCCCCGCATCGACCTCACGGACGGCTCCGACCAGTACATCCGGGAGAAATACGCGCAGGACCGGACCGTGCTGCAGTCGTTCGGCTTCGACAACGTGAACGGCCGCATCTACATCGCCCAGGTCATGGAGGGCGGCCGGAAACTCGCCGGCGAGGCAGCGGCCGTCAGCAGCGCCGACCGCAGCGCACGGGGTGATCTGACCGTCACCCAGTGGGACACGGCGGGCGCCATCACGGGCCATATGTATCTGCGCGGCTTCGGGCACGGCGTCAACATCGGTGTGGAGCCCGTCGGTTCGGAGACCTGGCTGTGGACGGAGACGGACGCCGTACGGCAGTCGGACGGCACCAGCCGCGGCTCCCGGCTGTGCCGCTTCCGGTTCCGCAACTCCGACGTCCCGCTGGACAGCACCGACCCGGCCCTGCAGAAGTTCACGCCGGTGCCGGGCAGCACCATCAACACCGCCTGTGTGGACCCGGTGTACGGACGTCTCGTCCACCGGTACGCACTCGGCGGCAGGATGCACTACCGCGTCCACGATCTGGACCTCGCCCGCCTCGGTGTGTGGGACGCCCACCTCGCCGAGGTCGACGAGCCCGCCATCACCGTCGACACCGCCGTCCACGGCCGGCCGGTGTTCCAGGGCTACGCCGTCGCCGGGCGCCACCTCTACATGCTGCACGGCAACGCCTACGACACCTACCAGGACCTGGACGGGGACGGCACCGCCGAGACCGATGTGTCCAAGCCGGGCGAGGGCAACACCCATGTCACCTCCGTCGACCTGACGACCGGTGCGGTCATCGAGACCCGGCACACCAAGGCCGCCTATTCACTGGCCTACCGGGAACCCGAGGGGCTCGCCGTCCACATCCCGGACCCCACCGCGCCGGGCGTCTTCCGGCTCGCGATGGGCTTCGCCTCCGGCGCCTCCGGTGACCGGAAGGTCTCCCTCTACGGCAAGGATCTGCTCATCCAGCCCTGAGTCCGTCATCCTCGACGAGGAAGCGGCGTCGGCGCCGATGCGCGCGGAGGACGGGGTGGGGCATGAGGGCGATCGCGGGCGGACCCCAGGCGTGGCACCCGGCTCCTCCCCCATGCGAGGGTGCCGTCACACCGCCCCCGCGGCCCATGCCCGTCCGTCGGTCGTCAGCCGTTCCACCGCCTTCGCGACCTCGCCTGCGCCGTCCTCCCCGGCGATACGGCGGGCCGCCGCCCTCGCGGCACCGGCATGGGAGTGGTCCCGGACCCCGCGGCCCAGGGCCTCGGCGAGGCGTGCCGGGGTGAGCTCGCCGAACGGAATCGGGGCGGTCGCCGCGCCCAGCGCGGCGAGCCGGGCGGCCCAGAACGGCTGGTCCGCGGTCACCGGCACGGGGACGGACGGCACGCCGGCGCGCAGCGTCGCCGCGGCGGTCCCGGCGCCCGCGTGGTGGACCACCGCTGCCGTCCGTGGGAAGAGCAGGGCGTGCGGCAGCTCGCCGACCGTGAGGATCCCGTCGGCCTCCGCCTCCATCCCCGCCCTGCCGGACTGGAGGATCCCGCGGAGTCCCGCCGTGCGCAGGGCCGCCACGGCGAGCTCACCGAGGCGCCCGCCCTGCCCGGTCGCCATGCTGCCGAAACCGATGAACACGGGAGGTGGGCCGGCCGCCAGGAAGTCCTCCACGGCGGGCGGCAGCGGGCGGTCCGGGGCGTGATGGGGCCACCAGTTGCCCACGACCTCCAGCCCGGGCCGCCAGTCGGAGGGGCGGCGTACCAGAGTCGGGCTGAAGCCGAACAGCACCGCCCTGCCCTCCTCCTCGTGGCGTCGGCGCAGCACGGCTCCGGAGGCCGCGGGCAGTCCCAGCCGGCTGCGCAGTTCCGCCTCGGCCGCCGCGAAGATCCGGTCCACCATCCGCAGTGACATCCGGCCCGCCACGAGGTTCCCCCAGCGGCCAAGCGAGCGGGCGCCGCCGACCGGCGGCGGGAAGTCGCGGGTCGGCAGGTTCGGCTGCAGGCGGACGTCGAGACAGGGGATGCCCCGGGCCTCGGCCAGGTGGCGGGCCAGCGGTGCCGTGGTGGTCGACATCAGGAGCAGTTCCGTGCCGTCGGGCACTGCCTCGGCCAGGGCAGGACCGAGTGCCTCGGCGAACTCCCTTGCTTTGTCCATCAGTTGACGTCTTCCGTCGGTCGGGCCGCTCCGGGCGTGCGGATCCGCCGACAGTCCGCGGTACCCGAGTCCCGCCTCTCGTACGAGAGGGGCGAAGGAGTCGGGCGCCGCGACGACCACGTCGTGGCCCTCTTCCCGGAGCCGGGATCCCAGGCCCGTGTACGGCGCGACATCGCCGTAGGACCCCGCGGTGGTGATGACGATCTTCATCGGTCTGCTGCTCCTCGTGGTGAAGGGGGTGCACCGGGCCCGGGAGCCTCCGGTCCGGTAGCCGGGGCCGGGCTCGCGGGCCCGGCCCCGGTGAGAGCCGCGGCATTGGCGCGGACGGCGGTCCGCAGGTACGCCGCGAGTCCCGGCCGCTGCTGGGACGGAGGTACGACCAGCGCGAACGCACGCGGACCGGCCGCGAAGTCGTCGGCGATCCTCATGTGCATGTCCGGCGGACACGGAGTGAACCAGCGGGAGACGTGCCGGCGGTGTTCCTCGGCGAGCTCCCGCGCCCGCTCGCCGTCCGCTGGCTCCCCGTCGTCGAACGCGGCCAGCAGGTCCTTCCGCCAGGCCGCCGCCTCACCCATGAGCCGGGCCCAGTCCTCCTTGCTATGGGCGGCGGCGCTCGCCATCGCCTGCCTGTGGCCCTCGCTGTCACGCCACTTGAGCTGGGCCTCGGTGGCGTAACCGAGGTCGAAGGCGATCTCGCCGAACACCTCGAACCGTTCCTCCGGCGTCAGCCGCACTCCGGTCTGCTGGACCTCCATGGCCGCCTCGGCGACCTCCGTCAGCCGCTGGAGCCTGGAGATCTGTTCGACCAGCACCCTGTGCCGGGCGCGCAACTGCTCCAGGACGTCGGCCTCCGGGTCCTCGACCAGTGCCGCGATCTCGTCGAGGGAGAAACCCAGCTCGCGGTAGAACAGGATCTGCTGGAGCCTGCCCAGGTCGGCGTCGCTGTACAGGCGGTAGCCCGCGGCACTGCGCTGGGTGGGCGTGAGCAGCCCGGTCCTGTCGTAGTGGTGCAGCGTACGCACCGTGACCCCGGCGAAGCCGGAGACCTGGCCGACGGAATAACTCATGGATCTGCCTTTCGCTGCGGCGGCTACAGCCTGAAGCCTGACGTCAGGTCAGGGTCAAGCGGACACCGGGACCGGGGGAGCGGCGCGCGGGACGAGGCGAGCGGGCCGGCGAACGCGCCCGCGGACACGGTTGAAGGCGAAACCACCAACTCCGTCGGCGGTGTTCCCCGGTGCGGGGACGGGGATCGGAGCGGCCGCGACGGCCCCGGCATGCGGCATGCCCGCCTTCGGGGCACGCTGGTCGGTGGACAGGTCGGCCGTCCCGGCCGAGCGCCGCGAGGAAGGGGTGCTGCGATGTTCGCGAGGATGAGCACCTACCAGGGATCGCCCGTGCCCGCCCAGGGCGACGTGTCGCGCAGTTCTGAAGCGGTTGTCCAGCAGGTGAAGGGCGTGCCCGGTTTCCTGGGCGTCTACTACCTCGTCGACCGGGTCTCCGGGAAGGCCGTGTCGCTCACCCTGTGGGAGGACGAGCAGACCATGTGGGCCAGCGAGGACCATGCGAGCGTCATCCGCGAGCAGACCGCGCACCGTGAAGGCCAGCGGATCCTCTCCGTCGAACGCTTCGAGGTCGGATTCCGCCACCTCCGCCAGTGACGGGCCGCAGCCCCGCCCCCAATGATCCGTACGCCTGTCCGATCATTCCAACTTGCTGTCGACCAGGGCGAGATGGGAATCGCCTCAATGGACGGACGTACGGATCCGAAGGTCTATCGTGGGGCCCATGTCCACCCCTGAACTGATCCGTATCGTCTCCCGCGACTCGCCCATGGCCCTCGCCCAGGTGGAGCGTGTACGCACCGAACTGGCCGCGCTCCACCCCGGAATCGTCACCGAGGTCATCGGGGTCAGGACCACGGGCGACAAGTGGATGGGGGACCTCTCCCAGGTCGAGGGGAAGGGCGCCTTCACCAAGGAGGTCGACGCGGCCCTGCTGGCCGGAGAGGCGGATCTGGCGGTCCACTGCGTCAAGGACGTCCCGGCCGACCGGCCGCTCCCCGCGGGGACGACGTTCGCCGCCTTCCTCAAGCGGGACGACATCCGTGACGCCCTGGTCCACCCCGGCGGACTCACCCTCGACGAGCTGCCGGCCGGCACCAGGATCGGCACGTCGTCCGTGCGCCGCAGCGCCCAACTCGCCGCGTCCCACCCGCACCTGGAGTGCGTACCGATGCGGGGCAACGTCAACCGGCGGCTGGAGAAGCTCGCCGCGGGAGAGGCCGACGCGCTGCTCCTGGCGGCCTCCGGGCTGGAACGCATCGGCCGCACCGATGTGATCAGCGAGATCCTGCCGCTGGACGTCATGTGCCCGCCCATCGGAGCCGGCATCCTCGCCCTGCAGTGCCGCGAGGGCGACACCGACGTCATCGACGCCGTCAGCGGCCTCGGAGACCCCGGCGCCCATCGCGAGGCCACCGCGGAACGCATGTTCCTGCATGTCCTGCAGGGCCACTGCAACAGCCCGATCGCCGGGTACGCGAGGGCCGGACGCGGCGGCGAACTGTCGCTGCGGGCCTGTGTGTTCACACCCGACGGCAAGACCGTACTGAACGCACACGAGTGGGCCGGACCGCTCGACCCCGCCACCCTCGGCACGTCCGTGGCCGTCGCGCTGCTCCGGCAGGGCGCACGCGAGCTGATCGACTCCATCGCCCACTGACCGGGGAATCCCGGGCCCCGGCCCGGGAGTTCCACCCGCCGTGACCGGGCCGGCCACCTTTGGGTCACCACCGAATGCGCCGCGACCACACGGTCTTGCCGGGGTTACATGGTCTCCATCTTGTAGTAGCGCCAGGCTTCCGGCAGTTCCGTGATGACGACCGCGGCGACCGCCACGGCCAGTGCCCCGAGAGCGAGGCGCACCACGCGTGCCGGGATGAAGATGCCGTTGTTCATGGGAATCACCCTTTCTCGACCGAGCCGCCGCCCGGTGCGGCGGCGGGTTCCCGAGCCATGTCCAGCAGGTCGGCGACGACGGACTCGACGAGCGGCACGGCCCGGCCGACGGCCTCGCGCACCGGTTCGCTGAGTCCCACCACCACGTCCGGCTCCTCACCGGTCATCCGCACCTGCGGCTCACAGCCCAGCACCAGGACGCGCGGCAGCCGCCCGTCGCCCAGGCGCCGGGCCAGCGCAAGGACCTTCAGCGGGTCCATGGCGTGCGCCTCGGGCAGCGCGGACTCCGTGGGCAGGTCCGGTTCGATCACCGTGAGCGTGCCCGGGGCCTCGCCGCGCGGCGCCGCGTCCACGAACAGCGCGGCGTCGTACCCGTCCAGCAGGCGGTAGGCCAGGTCCATGCCGCGGATGCCGAAGTCCACCACATGGACCCCGGCCGGCATCGGGCGGTCGCGCAGCGCCGCGATCACCTCGGGCCCGAAACCGTCGTCGGCGAGGAAGAGGTTGCCGATCCCGGCGACCAGCACCCGGGGGCGCTCCGCCGCCGTCCGCTCGCCCGGCTCCACGGGCTCCACCTCCTCGGGGGAGAAGTAGAAGCGATGGCCGATCTTTCTGCTGGCGCCCAGATCCCGCCCGGGGTCGTCCTCCACGAGCACGGCGATGTGGATCTGCCCTTCGAAGTCCTCCTCGACGCCGTCCACTTCGGCGACCCGGCCGGCCAGGGCGAGGTCGAGGATGTCTGCCCTGCGCGACGGCCGCAGCCGGACCCTGCTGCCCCGTCCGACCACGACCCCGCCCACCAGGACGGTCGACACGGTGGGGGACGACTGCTCGTTCACGCGCCCTCCAAGGTGGTGCGGGGCGGCCGGAATTCACGCACCGCACCGTGCAGGGCGGCCATCTCGTCGAGGCCGAGCCCGGCGCAGCGGTCCAGGATCTCGCGGGCCCTGGGATCGCAGGCGCGGGCCTCGGCCTGCTCCTCCTCGGTCATGCTGAGCACGCTGAGCACGAGCAACTGGTCGATCTCCGTGCCGTCGAACAGGTCCCCGGGGCTCTCCGGCGCCACGGCCGGGAAGTCGTAGAGGGTGATCGGCGAGGCGAGCACCGTGTGCGCCCGCTGCTCGTCCCCGCCCTCGGCGGGGTCCCCGGCGAGGACCGGCAGTACCCCGCGGCTGACGCAGCCCGCCGCCGCGTCGCGCAGATGCTCCGGCGGGTCGAGCAGCGACACGAACAGCCCGTCGTCGCTGTCGAGGATCAGATGGGTGGACGCGAAGGCGTACGGGGCGGCGCGCTCGCGGGCCTGCCGGTCGTCCGGCCGCGGCGCGGGGCAAGGGGTGGTGTTCCGTACCCGCACGGTCAGCCGGGACACCCCGTCGGCCGCCGGCTCGGCCGCGCACTCCAGAACGCCGGTCAGCCTGCGCCGGCTCCGCACGATGCTCCCGACGCGGCGCCCCGAGGAGTCGACGAGGGCTTCGGTGTCCGAGCCCTCGGGAACGTCGACGGCTGTCGTACGCGGGGTGCCGGGGACGGTGGTCCTCAGCAGCACCTCACGCTCGGTCGCCTCCTGCCAGGCGAGATGGCGCTCACCGTCGACGGTCAGTTCGTCCACCGGCTCCGGTCCGCCCGGCCCGTCCCGCAGCAGCGACCGGTCCACGATCTGGAGGAACCGCAGCCGCACGGTCGCTTCGCACGGTGCGCCCGAGTGCTCCAGCAGCACCTGGGCCGTCACCGACTCCGGTTCGCCGAGCGTGTCCGCACAGTCGCCCCCGGGGAACACCCCGCCGAAGGTCCACCGTCTGGTGTTCTTCAGCGCCGATCTGCGGTAGGGCCACAGCAGATAGCCCTCGTACAGGCAGGTGCGCGCGATGGTGTCGACGGCGGTGGTGCGGGGGCTGCTCACGGCGCTGGTGCGGGGGGTGGTCGCGGTGGTCGTTCGGGCGGTGCTCATCGGGCTCCCGGTCGGTCGAGCGGGCGGGAAGGTTCGGGGCGATCGGAACGGCCGTACCGGTCGAGGAGACTGCGGACGGCCTCGTCCGGGCGGGCCAGGACGTTCCGGACGCGGTAGTCGTCGAGCAGGTCGTAGGTCTCCTGCGGCAGGCGCACCCAGGGCCCGGTGCCGTGGTAGCGCCCGATCAGTTCGTGCCAGAGGCCGGCGGGCAGAGGGTGGAAGGCCTCGGCGGACCAGGGCAGGTGCGCCGTGCGCAGGGGGCCGCCGGGATCCTGGTAGAAGACCGTGCCGTTGAAGAGGAATCCGAGCGGCACGTCCCCGTCCCGGACGGCACGCAGGTACCGGGTCACCGCCAGTTCCGCGTCGGTGCCGCAGGGCACCCGCACCGGGACGGTCGTACGGCCGTCGAACGGCGGCACCTGCACGGTCGCCTGGGCCCATGTGAGCGGCCGCAGCGTGCGGCCCCAGTCCTCGGGGAGCCCGAAGATCTCGGCCAGCGCCCGGTGCGTGCCGGGGCCGTAGCGGCGCCGGGCGACGTCGATCCGGACCGTGGTGGTCAGCGAGACCGCCCGGACCGGCCCGCCGTCCCCGCGTACCAGCTCCACGTCGAAGCGGAGCGTGGGGACGGCGGCGTGCGGCTCCGCGGCCGCCCCCGTGACCGCGAAGGTCAGCTCGGGGGCGGTGTCGGCGGGCACGGCGGGCTGCTCGCGCGGAACGGTCATGCGGGCGACAGGTTCGGCATGTCGGGCATGATCGGATCGCGATGGCCGGCGTTGATGCCGGTGGAGCGACGGGCCGTCGACGTGTCGTCGTTGCGGTGGCCGGGGTGGTGTTTCACGAGCCCCATGTGGCCGCCCCTGCGCACTCCTGGGATGTGCGAGGGCTTGTCGGGACGGACATCGGGCTTTCCTACGGTGATACCCATGACGCCTCCTCGGTGTCGGGTGCCTGGCCGGCGGCCAGTGCGCGGAAGAAGCTGTCGACCTGCTCCCACACCTCGTCGCCGCCGCCCAGTCCCTTCCAGTGTGCGCGCACCAGGGCGGCGAGGCGGTAGCAGTCGTCCAGCGGTACGAGCCAGTACCGGGGGTCGCCGTGGGCTCGGTTGACCAGCAGCGCCTGCACCTCGGGGGCCATGGCCGGCAGAGCCGGATGGGCGGCCTCGACGAGGGACCAGCTCTCCGGGTCGACGACGGAGCGCATGAGTCCGAGGGGGCTCGGATAGGCCGCGTTCACCTCGGACGTCGCCTCGGACCGGGTGAAGAACGCGAGACCGACCGGGACACCGAGCCCGGCCCACGTCATGTCGTCGACGGCGCAGCCGTCGAGACGACGTCTTTCGGACGGCAGCAGCCGGTAGTGGGCGCCGCCGGCGTCCTGGTGGTCGAACAGCAGCGAGCAGGCCGGGCAGGCGCAGGCGACCGCGCCTTTGCGCAGGTCCAGCAGATGTCGGTGCCCCGGCGCGAGCGGCTCGGCGCACAGATCGCACCGCTCGGCGTCCGTCGGCCCGTCCGCCGGGCCGGCACCGGCCGGGGAGCCGCGCCGTGCGAGGCTCCTCAACCGGTGGGCCGCGAATCCCGCCGTCGTCACCCCGCCCCCCGGCCGGCCGGTACGGGGCCGCGGAAGAGGGAGTCCACCGGGATGAGGGCCTGCGGCGGTGCAGCCGTCACGGTCTCGGTCCGGACCTGCTCGATCTCCGGGGCCCGCGCCAGGACGGCTTCCCGCACCACGGTGTCCGGTGTCTCCGGGGAGCAGCCGCAGCCACCGCCGCCCCCGGTGAGCCGGACCCGGACCACCGGTCCGTCGACGGCGAGCAGTTCGACGTCGGCGCCCTGCCGCCGGAGCAGCGGACGCGCCTCGTCCAGAGCCGCGGCGACCCGGGTCTCCACCGGGTCGGGATGCAGGTCGTGCACCAGCAGCAGATGTCCGACGAGTTCGTCGGCGGCGAGCCGCCGGACCACCTCGTCCTGGTCCGCGAGGTGGTCCATCACCCGCTGGAGGCATTCCCCGTAGAGGTCCACGAGGGCGTGCACGGCCTCGTCCGCGCGGGCCGCCGAGGTGTGGTCGGGCAGGCCGTCCAGCGCGGCGAGCAGTTCCTCGGCCCGCACCACGTGACGGCGGGCGAGTTCGTCGTCCCAGGGCACGTCCCGCCGCCTCAGTGGAGGGCGCCGAAGGTCGGCGAGTGTGACTGCGTGAGGGTGCGGCCGCCGCCCAGGTACATGTGGACGCCACAGGGCAGGCACGGGTCGAAGCTCCGCACCGTGCGCATGATGTCGATGCCCTTGAAGTCGTCCGGCCCGTTCTCCTCGAAGATGGGGCAGCCCTGCACGGCGTCCTCGTACGGACCGGGAGTGCCGTACATGTCCCGGGGGCTGGCGTTCCACGGGGTCGGCGGGTACGGGTGGTAGTTGGCGATCTTGCCGTCGCGGATCACCAGATGGTGCGAGAGCACCCCGCGGACCGCCTCGTGGAAGCCGCAGCCGATGCCCTCCTTGGGGACGGTGAAGTCCTGGAAGACCTTGGTGCGCCCGGCCCGTACCTCGTTCAGGGCTTGGTCCACGAAGTGCAGGGCCATGCCGGCGGCGTAGGCGACGAAGTACATGCGCGCGCGGTTGCGCTCGATGGTGTTGGGGAAGGCGGGCGGCTTCCACTCCAGCCGCACTTCCGGGCTGTTGGGCGTCTTCGGCAGGTCGATCTCGACGCTGCGCCCGGTGGAACGGACGTACGGGGTACGGACCTTGTTCGCCAGCGCGGTCGCCCACAGGCGTGCGATGGGACCGCCGCCGGTGTCCAGGGCGAGATGGTCGCCGGTCCGCTGGTCGTACCAGCGCGGGCTCATCACCCAGCTGTAGTTGCCGCCGTCCAGGTCGCGTTTCTGCGGCGCGGGCAGGGTGGTCTGGTTCCACGGGTGCCGCTTGTCGACCGCGTTGCCCAGCGGGTCCTTCTCGACGAAGGTCTCCTCGTTCGTCCAGTCCTCGTAGTACGAGCTGCCGAGCAGGATGCGCATGCCGAGGTTGATGTCGACCAGGTCGGTGGTGACCAGTTCGTTGTCGACGACGATGCCCGGGGTGACGAACATGGCGTTGCCCCAGACGTTCATCTTCTTGTAGTCGTAGTCGACGACCTCGGGGTCCTGGAAGGACCCCCAGCATCCCAGCAGCGTCCTGCGGCGTCCGACCTCCTCGTAGCCGGGGAGGGCCTCGTAGAAGAAGTCGAAGACGTCGTCGTTCATGGCGACGGCCCGCTTGACGAAGTCGAGGCAGCGGGTGAGGCGTACGAGGTAGTCCGTGAACAGCTGCGGGGTGGCCACCGTGCCCACACCGCCCGGGTAGAGCGTCGACGGGTGGACGTGCCGCCCCTCCATCAGACAGATCATCTCGCGGGTGAGCCGGCTCATCACGAGCGCCTCTTTGTACGTCGCCCCCTCGAAGGGGTTGTACGAGGTCATGATGTCGCCGATGGTGCGGTGTCCGTGCTGTTCGGCGTGCGGCGCCGGGGTGCGCTGGGCGCGCTCCCACACGCTGGGGTTGGTCTCCCTGACCATGCGTTCGCAGTAGTCGACGAAGACCATGTTGTCCTGGAAGATCGTGTGGTCGAACATGTACTCGGCGGCCTCGCCGAGGTTGATGATCCAGTCCGCGAGCGGCGGGGGCTTGACCCCGTAGGCCATGTTCTGCGCGTACACCGAGCAGGTCGCGTGGTTGTCGCCGCAGATGCCGCAGATGCGGCTGGTGATGAAGTGGGCGTCCCGTGGGTCCTTGCCCCTCATGAAGACGCTGTAGCCACGGAAGATGGACGAGGTGCTGCGGCACTCGACCACCTCGCGGCGAGGGAAGTCGATCTTCGTGTAGATGCCCAGGTTGCCGACGATCCTGGTGATGGGGTCGAACGCGACCTCGGTGAGGTCACGCTGCTCAGGCGGAATGGTCTCGCTCGACAAGGCGCGGTCCTTTCAGGGCGTCGGCTTCGGGTGTCAGCGGCGGGGCCAGCGAGGGGCGTAGCCGGTCGTCACTTCGGCGCGGTTGTGGCGCCACTTCGGTTCACGGTTCGCAGCCCGGTTGGTGATGGCCCGCAGCGAGCGGACGAGCGGGCCGTACGTGGAGCTGAGGATTCCGGACGAGAGGCCGCCACCGGGCGGCTCGTCCATGAAGGGCATGAACTTGTCGGGGAAGCCCGGCATGGTGCACCCGATGCAGATGCCGCCGACATTGGGGCACCCGCCGAGGCCGTCCATCCAGCCCCGCTTGGTCACGTTGCAGTTGACGACCGGGCCCCAGCAGCCGAGCTTCACCTGGCACTTGGGGGAGTTGTAGTCCTTGGCGAAGTCGCCCTGCTCGTAATAGGCGGCCCGGTCGCAGCCCTCGTGCACGGTCTTGCCGAACAGCCAGGTCGGGCGCAGCTGTTCGTCCAGCGGGATGGGCGGGGCCATTCCGGCGGCCTGGTACAGCAGCCAGGTCACGGTCTCCATGAAGTTGTCCGGCTGCACGGGGCAGCCCGGCACGTTCACGATCGGCATCCCGCCCGCCGACCGGAAGTCCCAGCCCAGGTAGTCGGCCAGGCCCATGGAGCCGGTGGGGTTGCCCGCCATCGCGTGGATACCGCCGTAGGTCGCGCAGGTGCCCACGGCCACGACGGCGAACGCCTTCGGGGCGAGCCGGTCGATCCACTCGTTGAAGGTGATGGGCTCGCCCGTCTCCGGGTCGTTGCCCATCGACGTCCAGTACCCGTCGCCGTTGATGCGTTCGTTGGGGATGGACCCCTCCACGACGAGCACGAACGGTCCCAGTTCGTCGCGCGCCGCCTGGCGGTACGGCCGCATGAAGTCCTCGGCGGTCTCGTAGGCCAGGACCTTGTTGTGCAGCACGACTTTCGGAAGGCCGGGGATCGCGCCCAGAACGACGTCCTCCAGGGCGGGGAGCGAGGCGGCCGTGACCGAGACCGAGTCCCCGTCGCAGCTCATGCCCTCCGAGGTCCAGAGGATGTGCACCTCGTCGACGGTGCCGGGAGCCTGGGCTTCCGTGGTCATGGCGCCTTCCTTCCTGCCGCCGGTAGCTGTGATGAAAGGCTGGCATAGAGATCGGAAATCCACATGTCGGACATTTTCCTGCTGCGGGTCACGGCGGAGACCGGCGGCTGCTGCTTGTGGACGAACGCCGACCGCAGAGCGTGATAGGGGGCCCGTGCATCGGTGAAGATCAGCCGCATCCGCTCCAGTTCCGCCGTCCGGTGGGCGCGCAGCGGCCTCAGGGCCTCGTCTTGCTCCCGAGCCGCCTTCTTCCGGCCCACCAGCGTCCGCAGCCGCCCGGACGAGGCGAGGGACTGAGCCGAACGGGCGACCTCGCTCGCGAAGTCCGCCGGAGGGCAGTCCAGCACCCGGTCGGCGAGTCCGAGGCGCAGGGCCGCCGCGGCACCCACCGGCGCTGCCTCGGCCATCAGCCGCCGCGCCTCCTCGGCACCCACCCGCCGCGGCAGGGTGTACGTCCAGTACTCCGACCCGGACAGCCCCATCAGCCGGTAGTGCGGGTTGAGCACCGCTCCCGCCCTGCACCACACCTCGTCCGCCGCCAGCGCCAGCATGACCCCGCCCGCCGCCGCGTTCCCCGCCAGGGCGGCGACGACCAGCCGGTCGGTGGTGGTGAGGACGGCCTCCACCAGGTCGTCCATCGCCCGGATGTTGGCCCACGACTCGGCGGCCGGATCCACGGACGCCTCGATCACCCCCAGATGGATGCCGTTCGAGAAGAAGTCCCTGGCCCCGCCCAGCACCAGGACGTCCACCGGCCGGGAGCAGGCGAACCGGTACGCGTCGAGCAGACGCCGGCAGTGATCGGTGCTCATGGCGCCGCCGGGGAACGAGAACCGCAGGAGGCCGACGGCTCCCTCCTCCTCGTAGCGGATGTCCGTCCAGGTGCTCCGGCCGGCCCGGGCGCCCTCGCCGACGGGCGGACACAGCGGCGCGGGCAGTTCCGGCACGTTCGGCAGCCGGTCGCCGAGGGCGAGGGCCGCGGGCAGCGGGTACGTCCGGCGCCCGCCGGGCCGCCCGCGCCGCCGCAACTGCGGGATCCACACCGCGCCGTCGGCTGTCGCGCGGCAGACCGCGCCGTGCCGGGTGGCCAGTACCCTGCCCGCCGGTCCGGTCAGCCCGTACTCCTCGTGCCCTCCGTGCAGGTACCACTCGCCGCCCAGGAAGGAGTCCAGGACCCCCGGACGGGAGTCCGCCGCGCGCAGTTTCCGCACCACGTCGGCGGTCGTGTCGCGATGCCAGTCGATCCGCCGCTCCTCCTGCCGCAGGAACGGGCGCAGCGGGGCCGGGCCGTCCTGTCCCTGCGGGACGAACGTCCCCGAGGCGAAACGTTCCACGGCCCGCAGGACCGCCCGTACCGCGGCGTCGGCGACCTCCCCGCGGTACACGTCGCTCTTGCCCGCCGACGGGACGTCGAAGTCCTCGGACGCCCAGACGGGCCCCGCGTCCATCGCGGCGACGGCCTGAAGGACCGTCACCCCCCACCGCCGTACGCCGTCCTGCACCGCCCGGTCGAGCGACGACGGGCCCCGGTCGCCGGGCGGCCCCGGGTGCACCACCAGACAGGTACGGGCCGCCCAGACCTCCTCGGGGATCGCGGTGGTCAGCATCGGCGCGACGACCAGGTCCGGCTCGTGGGCGGCCACCGCCTCCGGTTCGAGGCCACCGGCGGTCACCAGTTCGACCGTGACGGTGTGCCCGTACTCCCGCAGCTCGCACATGACCCGCTGCGACAGGCTGTTGAACGCGTTGGCGACCAGCAGAACACGCATGGACGTCTCCTCCGGGACCGGTTCCCCTGGCGATGGTCGCCCGTGCGCCACCGGGGCCCCGCCCGGCGCGCCGGGCTTGGGCCGGAGGAGGGAATTGGGCTCCGCCCCGCGTCCGCCGACCCGGGACGGCCCGTGTGACGTGCCTAGCGTGGTGAGCCATGCACGAACTGTCGATCGCCGCCGCCGTCGTCGAGAAGGCCGGGCACACCGCCCGCGCCCACGGGGCGGAGACCGTGGAGGCGGTCCGGGTCCGGATCGGCGAGCTGTCCGGGGTGGTCGCCGACGCCCTGCACTTCTCCTTCGGGCTGGTGGCGGAGGGCACCCCGGTGGCCGGCGCCCGGCTGATCACCGAGCATGTGCCCGCCCAGGCCAGGTGCGACGGCTGCGGCATCGACTTCCGTGTCGGGGCACCACCCCACCTGTGGTGCCCCCGGTGCGACCGCCCCGCCGCGGAACTGCTGACCGGGCGCGAGCTGGAACTGGTCGAAGTACGGCTGCCGGACGCCGGGACCTGCCCGGCCGCCCCCCACCGAGCGGGGCGAGGAGAGGACGAGTGATGTGCCGGAGCGTCGATGTGCGCCACGCCGTGCTGGCGAAGAACGACGGCCTGGCGGCCGCCCTGCGGGCCGATCTGGCCGCCGCGGGCGTGACCGTCGTCAACATGATGTCCAGCCCGGGCAGCGGCAAGACCGCACTGCTCGAACAGGTCCTGCGGCGGGCCGCCGCCCGCGGCGTCCCGGTCGCCGCGCTCACCGCGGACCTCGCGACCGAGAACGACGCCCGCAGACTCGCCCGGTCGGGCGTGCCGGTCAAGCAGGTACTCACCGGCGGGCTGTGCCACATGGAAGCCGCGCAGATGCGCTCCCACCTCGACGGATGGCTGCCGGACGGGGTCCGGGTGCTCTTCGTCGAAAACGTCGGCAATCTGGTCTGCCCCGCCTCCTACGATCTCGGTGAGACGCTGCGGGTGGTCCTGATGTCGGTCACCGAGGGCGAGGACAAGCCGGTCAAGTACCCCACGGCGTTCGGCCTGGCGAACCTCGTCGTCCTCACCAAGACGGATCTGGCGACCGCCGTGGACTTCGACGGGGCGCAGTTCACGGCCCACGTCGAAGGGATCAACCCCGGTGTGGAGGTGCTGCGCACCAGCGCCCGCACCGGGAACGGCGCCGACGCCTTCCTGGACCGGGTGCTGGCGGTGTGCGACGGGACGGAACCGCATCGCCCCCTGCTGGCGGCCCGGCACCTGAGTTCCCACGGGCACACGCACGACGACGACCCCGGGCACGCGCACGACGGCCACGGGCACAGGCATGACGGCCTCGGGCACGCGCCAGACGACCCCGGGCACAGCCATGACGACCCGGGGTACACGCACGACGGCCAGGCGCACGGGCACGCCGCCGCTCACGGGCACGGTGACCGTGCCGGGCATGGGCACCGTCACCACGTCGCGCACAGGCCCGACGACGCCGACGCAGTCAGCGTCGCCCCGGTGCGATGACCAGCATCGTCACCGGACCCCCGGAACAGGGGGAACTGCGTCGCCGGATCACGGTGCGCGGCACTGTGCAGGGCGTGGGCTTCCGCCCCTTCGTGCACCGGCTGGCCTCCGAACTGTCCCTCACCGGCTTCGTGCGCAACGGCGCGGACGGAGTCGTCGCCGAGGTCGAGGGCGCCTCTGCGGCCGTCGAGGAGTTCTGCCGTCGCGTACGGGAGCAGTCCCCACCGCTGGCGGACGTCCGCGAACTCGCCTACGAGACGGTGGACCTCCTCGGCGGGCGGGAGTTCACCATCGTGGCGTCGTGCACCGGGGGCGAGGGCGAGGGTGGCAGCGCCGCCATCCCGCCGGACACCGCGACCTGCCCCGACTGCCTTCGGGAGCTCACCGACCCGGCGGACCGCAGACACCGCCACCCCTTCATCACCTGCACCCACTGCGGACCCCGCTTCACCATCGCCACCGGCCTTCCCTACGACCGGGCCGGCACCACCATGGCGGACTTCCCCCTGTGCCCCCCGTGCGGCCACGAGTACGCGGACCCGGCGGACCGCCGCTTCCACGCGCAGCCGGTCGCCTGCCCCGACTGCGGGCCCCGGCTTCGCCTCAGCCGGGCCGGTGACACCGAGGAGGCGTCGGCGGAGGGCGAGGACGCCCTGGCCGAGGCCCGGGAACTGCTCGCCGAGGGGGCGGTCCTGGCGGTCAAGGGCATCGGCGGGTACCACCTGGCCTGCGCCGCGGACGACCCCGCGGCCGTGGCCACCCTGCGCGCCCGGAAGGACCGAGGCGGCAAACCCTTCGCCGTGATGTGCGCGGACCTGGCCGCCGCCGAACGGATCGCCGACGTCGGAGCGGCGGAACGCACGCTGCTGACCGGCCATCGCCGCCCCATCGTGCTGCTGCGCCGCCGTCCCGGCAGCGAGTCCGTCGGACTCGCCGAAGCGGTGTGCCCCGGCAGCCCCGACGTGGGCGTGATGCTGCCGTACACCCCCCTGCACCAGCTGCTGTTCGGCCTGCACGGCGATCGCCCGGGCCCCCGTGTGCTCGTGATGACCAGCGGGAACCGCTCGGGCGAGCCGATCGTCACGGACGACGCCGACGCGCGGTCACGGCTCGCCGGTCTCGCGGACGCCTGGCTCTGGCACGACCGGGCCATCGTCACGCCCTGCGACGACTCTGTGGCGAGGGTCCGTCCGGACGGCTCCGAACTGGTGCTGCGACGGTCCCGCGGCTACGTGCCCGCGTCCGTGCCGCTGCCGGTCCCCGTCCGTCCCGTCCTCGCCGTGGGAGGGGACCTGAAGAACACCATCTGTCTCGGCGACGGCCACGACGCCTGGTTCTCCCCCCACATCGGCGACATGGAGGACCTGGCGACCGTCCGGGCGTCCGGGCAGATCGAGCACCATCTGCGGACGCTCACCGGAGTCACCCCCGAACTGCTCGCAGCCGACCGGCATCCCGGCTACCGCTCCGCCCGCCGGGCCCGCGGCCGAGCGGCCGACGCGGGCGTGCCCCTGCGGCTGGTCCAGCACCACCACGCCCATGTGGCCTCCCTCATGGCGGAGAGCGGCCTCGACGGGGACACTCCCGTGATCGGTGTCGCCTTCGACGGCACCGGCTACGGTGACGACGGGGCGGTCTGGGGCGGCGAGGTACTGCTCGCCGACTACCGGAGGTACCGGCGCCTGGCCCATCTCGCGTACGCGCCCCTGCCCGGCGGCGACGCGGGCGTCGGCAACCCCTGCCGCACCGCGCTGGCCCGACTGCGGACGTCGGGGATCCCATGGGACCCGGACCTGCCGTGCGTCGCGGCCTGCGGCCCCGGCGAACTCGGTCTCCTCGGACAGCAGTTGGAGCGCAGCTTCGCCACCGTGCGCACCTCCAGCATGGGCCGGCTGTTCGACGCGGTGTCCTCGCTGCTGGGCATCTGCCACCGCGCGGAGTACGAAGCCCAGGCCGCCCTCGAACTGGAGGCGGCCGCGCTGCCGGCCTGGACCGGGGACCGGGAGGCGTACTCCTTCGGCGTGCGGCCCCCCGACGGTGACCGGTCCGGGGTGTTCGACCCGGCCCCCGCCCTGCGGGAGATGGTGACGGACCTCCGCGGCGCCGTCCCCGTCCCGGTCGTCGCGGCCAGGTTCCACCGGGCGGTGGCCGCCGCGGTCACCGACGTCTGTCTAGTGGCCCGCCGGGAGACCGGGGTGGGCACGGTCGGACTGACCGGGGGAGTGTTCGCCAACGCACTGCTGGACGAGGAGTGCACCGTGCGTCTGACGGCCGTCGGCTTCACCGTGCTGCGCCACCGCCGGGTGCCGCCGGGCGACGGGGGCCTCGCCCTCGGACAGCTGCTCGTGGCGGAGCACGCGCGCGACCGGTAGCCGGCCGGGACGGAGGACCACGGGCGGACGGCAGACGCAGCGGCGGACGAACGCACCTACGGACGAACGCACCCAGGACCAACGGACCTACGGACGAACGGAGAAGCACCATGTGCCTGGCGGTGCCCGGCAAGGTGGTCGAGGTAGGAGACCGGGACGGCACGCGCATGGCGCGCGTCGACTTCGGCGGGGTGGTGAAGGACGTCTGCCTCGCCTATGTGCCGGAGGCGGAGGTGGGCGAGTACGTGATCGTCCATGTCGGTTTCGCCCTGCAACGCCTCGACGAGGAGTCGGCCATGGCGTCGCTCCGCCTGTTCGAGGAACTGGGGCTGCTGGAGGAGGAGTTCGGCGACCCCTGGAGCCGCGCCGCCGCGGAGGCGGGCGTCGGCGCGGTGACGGACCCACAGGAGGGACCGCGGTGAAGTACATCGACGAGTTCAACGACCCCGCACTCGCCCGCAGACTGCTCGACGACATCCACGCCACGGCCACCCGCCCCTGGGCGATGATGGAGGTCTGCGGCGGCCAGACCCACTCGATCATCCGGCACGGCATCGACCAGCTGCTGCCCGAGACCATCGAACTGATCCACGGCCCCGGCTGCCCGGTGTGCGTCACCCCCCTGGAGATGATCGACAAGGCTCTGGAGATCGCCGCCCGGCCGGACGTGGTCTTCTGCTCGTTCGGCGACATGCTGCGGGTGCCCGGCACCGGCCGCGACCTGTTCCGGGTGCGCAGCGAGGGCGGGGACGTACGGGTGGTGTACTCGCCGATGGACGCCCTCGACATCGCACGCCGCCATCCCGAACGCCAGGTCGTGTTCTTCGGCATCGGGTTCGAGACGACCGCCCCGGCCAACGCGATGACCGTGCACGAGGCACGCCGCCTCGGCGTCCGCAACTTCAGCCTGCTCGTCTCGCACGTCCGGGTCCCGCCCGCCATCGAGGCCATCATGAGCGCTCCGCACTGCCGGGTGCAGGCGTTCCTCGCGGCGGGCCACGTGTGCAGTGTGATGGGCACGTCCGAGTACCCCGAGCTGGCCGAACGGCACCGGGTCCCGATCGTGGTGACCGGCTTCGAACCGCTGGACATCCTGGAGGGCATCCGCCGCACCGTCCACCAGCTGGAACGCGGCGAGCACCGGGTCGACAACGCCTACCGGCGTGCCGTGCGCGAGGACGGCAACCCGATGGCCCTGCGCATGATCGAGGAGGTCTTCGAGGTCACCGACCGCGCCTGGCGCGGCATCGGGGTCATCCCGGACAGCGGTTGGCGACTCTCGGAGGCGTTCCGGGAGTTCGACGCCGAGCAGCGCTTCGACGTGTCCTGGATGCGTACCTGCGAACCGGGTGCCTGCCGCAGCGGCGAGGTGCTCCAGGGACTGATCAAGCCGCACGAGTGCGAGGCCTTCGGCACCGTTTGCACTCCGCGCACCCCGCTCGGCGCCACCATGGTGTCCAGCGAGGGCGCCTGCGCGGCCTACTACCTCTACCGGCGCCTGGAAGCCCCGGCGCGGCCCGTACCCGCCGAGGAGGCGACCACCGTTGGCTGAGACCCTGACGGAAACGCGCATCGGGCAGCCGCCCGCCCCGGTGGATCCCGCGGCCTGGTCCTGTCCCGCGCCGCTGCGCGACCATCCGGTGATCGTGATGGGTCACGGCGGGGGAGGGGCGCTGTCCGCCGAACTCACCCGCCACGTCTTCGCCCCCGCCTACGGCAACGAGACCCTGGCGGGCCTCGGCGACTCGGCCGTGGTGCCGCTGGCCGGCGCACGGCTCGCGTTCTCCACCGACTCGTACGTGGTGCAGCCGCTGTTCTTCCCCGGTGGCAGCATCGGGGACCTGGCGGTCAACGGGACGGTGAACGACCTCGCGATGAGCGGTGCCCGTGCCGCCTACCTCTCCTGCGCCTTCATCCTCGAGGAGGGCGTCGACCTCTCCGTCGTGGGCACGGTGGCGGAGGCCATGGGGACCGCCGCAGCGGCCGCGGGCGTCTCCGTCGTCACCGGCGACACCAAGGTCGTGGAGTCTGGACACGGCGACGGCGTCTATGTGAACACCTCGGGGATCGGGATCGTCCCGGACGGCGTCGACATCCGTCCCCAACGGGCCGTACCGGGAGACGTGGTCATCGTCAGCGGCCCCATCGGCATGCACGGCGTCGCCGTCATGAGCGTGCGCGAGGGCCTGGAGTTCGGGGTGGACGTGGTCAGCGACACCGCGCCGCTGGCCGGCCTGGTGGAGGCGATGCTGGCCGTCACCCGCGATCTGCACGTGCTGCGCGACCCCACGCGCGGCGGGCTCGGCACCGCGCTCAACGAGATCGCGGCCGCCTCGGGCGCCGGCGTCGTACTCGTCGAACGGAACGTGCCCGTACCCGAAGCGGTCGCCAACGCCTGCGGGTTCCTGGGCCTCGACCCGCTGTACGTGGCCAACGAGGGCCGGCTGGTCGCCTTCGTCCCGAGGGCGGAGGCCGACGCGGTCCTGGCCGCGATGCGGGCCCACACCCTGGGCGCCGGCGCCGCGGTGATCGGGGAGTGCGTGGCCGAACACCCCGGAATGGTGGTGGCCCGGACGGGCCTGGGCGGCACCCGTGTCGTCGACCTTCCGCTCGGCGAGCAGCTGCCGCGGATCTGCTGAGCCGCCGTCAACCGGCGGCGGTCGCGAGCCGGCCGCCGCGGGACGCCTCGTCTTCCCGACACGCTCCTCCGCTTCCCGGACCCCCTGCCTCCATTTCCGGGAACAAGTGATCGACAACCGGGCGGGAGGCGCTATGATCTCGTGCGGCAAGGCTGTAGCGCAGAGGTCGTCGCGCCCTAGCATCAAGCTGGAGGACGTCGGTTCGAATCCGACCGGCCTTGCCACTTCTTGTCGTGAGGAGAGTCGGTGGCGTCGATTCGGCCTGGACGGGCGGGGGCCGAGGCCGCACCCGGCAGACCGGCCACCGGCGCAGGACCGGTGGAGTGGTGATGACGCAGCCGACGCCCGTACGCTGCCCCGCGATCGAGCACCCGGACATCCCGGCCGTCGACCCCGCGGGCCTGGACCCGTTGGTGACCCGGCTCGGGTCCGCGGCGCCCGTCGAGGCCGACGAGACCTTCCCGGTCGGCACCCTCCGCGCGGACGGCCGGGTCGACCTGTGCAAGCAGGGCCTCGGCCCGGCGGGAGCCGCAAGGCTGATGCCGGCCGCCGCCGCGTCCCCGCACGCCGTGCACGTGCTGCTCGGCACCAACGCCATCGGGGACGACGGAGCCCGGACCGTCGCCGACGCCCTCGTGGCGGGCCACGGCCTGCACACCCTCTACCTCGGCTGCAACCGCATCGGCCCCGGCGGCGCCGCCGCGCTCGCCGAGTCACTCGCGTCGGACGACACCGTTCGCGCCGTGTGGCTCAAGCGGAACCCCGTCGGTGACGAGGGCGTCCGTGCCCTGGCCGTGATGCTCCGCCACAACACCGCGCTCCGCACGCTCGATCTGGTGAACAGCGGGATCACCGCCGACGGCATCGACGCGCTGCTCGCCGTGCTCACCCGGCGGACCCGGCCGGTGGAACGCCTCTTCCTCGGCGGCAACGGCCTGGGCGCCGACGCCGCGCCCCTCCTCGCCGCCCTGATCCGGGAGGCGGGCGTGCGGGAGCTGTACCTCCCCGCGAACCACCTGGGGGACGAGGGCGCCGCCGTCCTCGCGGCCGCCGCGGACCCCGCGCGCCCGGTGCGCCTCGGACTGGGAGGCAACGGCATCGGCCCCGCCGGCGCACGCGCGCTGGCCGGTGCCCTCCACGGCATCGAGTCGCTCGACCTGGGACGCCCGCCCTCCGAGCGCAGCCTCGGAGCCCCGGCCAACGTCACCGGCGACGCCGGAGCCCTCGCACTGGCCGAGGCACTGCCCGGCAGCCCGCTGCGCCGCCTGGAGCTGTGCCACACCGGCCTCACCGGGCGCGGCGCCAAGACCCTCCTGGCGGCCGTCGGGAACGACTCGCACCTGGAGTACGTGGGACTGGGGCCGGGCCTGCCCCGCAAGGTCAAGCGGTCCTTCGCCCTGCGGCTGCGCCCGGCCGGCCGGACGCACACCGATCTGCGCGCGATAGGAAGTGTCTACCGTTGAGAACCCGGACCGGGCTTCGCAGCCTCCCGCCGGACGAGGCGGCGAGCCTGCGGCGGATCCGCCGTTACGCCGTCCCCCGGTGGATGATCGAGCGGGCGACCGCGCACCGGCTGGCCGGGGACTGGCGTGCTGCCTGCGCCACCGCGAACGTCGACGTCGACTTCGAACTCCGGGAACTCTCCGTGCGGTACGGCACGGAGGTCGCCGCCGCCGTCGAGGACGACCTGCGCCATCTCGCCCCGGATCTGGTGCGCTGGCACCTGCCCCGGATCCTGGGCGGGCGGACGACCCTCGCCACCGACCGCACCGTCGTCCTCGCCGACTACGGACCCCCGGGCCGGGCAGCCGGCCGCCCCGGTGCGCCGTACCTCTACGTCACCACGCCCCCGATGACCGACGGACCGCAGCGGATCACCCTGTCGTGCGGACCGCTCGCCGATGACCATCTGCCCGAGGGCTGGGCGATGCTGCGGCACCTCTGGGACGCCCGGCGGGCCGGTGAGCTGCGCGAACGGTGCGGCGGCGGGGCGAGGGCGCCGTTCTTCCACGCCGACGGCACCCCGCGGGCACCGCACGAACTGCCCACGGCCCGTCCCGGCGAGGACGACCCGGCCGCGCACGCCGAATGGGTCACGCTGCTCCAGGAGAAGGGCGAGACGGCGGAGGCCTTCGCTGCCGCCGGCATCGAACTGGACCTGACCATCACGGAGGACTCGGGGTGGTACCGGGTGGATCCGGAGGAGGTCCTCGAGGGACTCCCCCTGGACCTCCCGTGCCTGGAGGCGGAGATCGGACGCCTCGTGGAGGCCGGCGTCGCCGACCGGTTCCGGATCCCGCGTGGTTGGCGGAGCTCCGTGCTCCTGGAGCCGGCCGGCCGCGGTCCGCGCGGCGGGCTGCGGGCCCGCGTCGTCACGGGCGAGCAGGCGAAGGGCGCCGTCGTACTGCCCGAGGCCCTGTGGCGCCGCCTTCCGGACCTCGACCTGCTGCGGGCCGGCGGCGTCGCGCCGGAGCATCTGCACCCGCTGGTGACCGCGGCGCTGTTCCCCGCCCTCACGGTCGCCGACGGCTCCGCGGGGCCGCCCGGCCCGGCGGCCCCGGTGCCCGTCCCGGTCAGGTGCCGCGGCGAGTGGCACGAGGTGGTCTTCCGGGGCGGCACGCTCCACATGCCCCACAGCGAGGAGGAGCAGCAGCGCGAGCGCGCCATGCGCGCCTTCGGCGGAGCCGTCGCGGGCTGCTTCGCCGTGCAGCAGAGCTGCACCTCGGGAACCGGCAGACTGCCGAGGGCGCTGCGCGAGCAGCGGCAGGAGGTGTTCCTGCGGGCGCAGCACGGCGACACCCCGGGAGTGCTGGACCTGCTGGACGCGGGCGTCGACCCGCATGTCCGGGACGGCGGCCGGCGCACCCTGCTGCACGTCCTGCATCTGCTCGACCACGAGCTGCTGCTGCCCCGGCTCCTGACGGCGGGACCGGACATCGAGGCCCGGGACCACCGCGATCGCACCCCGCTGTACGTGGCGGTGCACGACGGCGGCTCCACGGCCCTCGTGGAGGCGCTGATCGAGGCGGGTGCCCGGATCGACGTGGTCGACGGGATGGAACTGTCCCTGGCACAGGTGATCCGCAAGTACAAGCGGACCGACCTGGCCTTCCTCGCGGAGCGGGTACGGACGGAGCATCCGGACGTCGGCGCCGACTGGTGGGACGAATGGATGGAGGAACTGGAGGAGGACGAAGCGGACGACGGCTGGTCGGAAGCCGGGAACGGCGAGGGGGAGGACGAGGACAAATGAGCGCCATGCACGGCGTCCCCGCGCCGCTGGCCGCGGCGGACGACCTCAACGGCAGACTCAGGGCCTTCCGCACGGAGCATGCCGCGAACCCCCGGCTGGCGGCGCTGGCCCTCGCCGTGACGGCCAATCAGCCCGTCCTGCTCTGGGGCGAGCCGGGCATCGGCAAGTCGGCCGGCATGGAGCAGCTCGCCGCCGGCCTCGGCCTCACGCTGGAGACCGTCATCGCCAGCGTGCACGAGCCGTCCGACTTCGCGGGCCTGCCGATCGTCGGTGACGACCCGGCCACCACAGGGGTGCCGATGGCGCCGCCGGACTGGGCCGTGCGGCTCGCCCGCACCGGACACGGCCTGCTCTTCTTCGACGAGCTGTCCTCGGCCCCGCCCGCGGTGCAGGCGGCGCTGCTGCGTGTGGTGCTGGAACGCAGGGTGGGCAGCCTGGTGCTGCCGGAGGCGGTGCGTATCGTCGCCGCCGCCAACCCCCCGTCGAGCGCCGCCGACGGCTGGCACCTCAGCCCGCCGCTGGCCAACCGTTTCGTCCATCTCCACTGGACGCACGACCCCCGGACGGTCGCGCGCGGTATGGCCGGCACCTGGCCGACGATGACCGTGCCGGTCGTCGATCCCGGCAAGGTGCCCGGCGCGGTCGCCCGGGCCCGTGGCGCGATCTCCGGCTTCCTCACCGCCAGGCCCGGTCTGGTGCACCACATCCCGGCCGACGCGGAGAGCCGCGGCCGGGCCTGGCCCTCGCCGCGGACCTGGGAGATGGCGCTGCGTCTGCTCGCGGCCGGATACGCCACCGGCGCCGGACCCGAGGCGCTGGCCTCTGCGCTGACCGGCGCCGTCGGCGACGGCGCGGGCATCGAGCTGGTCTCCTACCTGGAGCACCTCGATCTGCCGGACCCCGACCGGGTCCTCGCCGACCCGGACGCCTTCGCGCTCCCCGAACGGGGCGACCGGCAGCTGGCGTTCCTCATCGCGGTGGTCTCCGCGATACAGAGCGACCTCACCCGGAGCCGCTGGGAGGCCGGCTGGGCCGTGCTCGCGAAGGCCGTCGACGCGGGCGTCCCCGATGTGGCGGCCCGTGCGGCCGTGGACCTCGCATCCCTGCGCGACACCGACTGGCCCGTGCCGAGCGGCATCGACGGCTTCCTGGACCTGCTGCAGCTGTCCGGGGCCCTGCCCGGCGGCGGTTGAGGTTCCCGGCATGGCCGAATCCCGGGACGCCCTGGACATGACCAAGCTGCTCGCCGCCCGGTACCGGGCGGCGAGCGACCGGCCCTATCTCGCATCCGCGCTGTACGCGCTGACGGTCGTACCGTCGTCCGGCGTCCCCACCATGGGCGTCGACAGGCACTGGCGCTGCTATGTTTCGCCCGCGTTCGTCGACGCGACGCCCGTCGCGGAACTCGCCGGAGTCTGGGTGCACGAGGCCGCGCACCTGCTGCGCGACCACCACGGACGGGCCGGCCGGCTGCCCGCCGCGGACCAGCGGGACCCGCACCGGGTCAACGTCGCCCAGGACTGCGAGATCAACGACGATCTGCTCGCCGACGGACTGCTGCTGCCCTCCGGCCGGATGGAGCCCCGCCTGTTCGGACTGGAGACCGGGCAGCTCTTCGAGACGTACCTCGCCCAACTGCCGCCGCACGTACGGTCACACGACTGCGGCTCCGGCGCCCACGGCGGACCGGCGCCCTGGGAACTCGGCGATTCCACCGGTGCCTCGCGGCTCGGACCGGTCGAGGCGGAGGCGCTGCGGCGGCAGACCGCCGAGGCTATGCGCGCCCACCGGCGCATGCGCGGCACCCTCCCCGCGGGCTGGCAGCGCTGGGCGGACGAGACCCTGGAGCCCACGGTGGACTGGCGGCAGGCGCTCTCCGGCGCGGTCCGGGAAGCCGCCGCATGGGCCGGCGGTGCGATCGACTACACCTACCGCCGTCCCTCCCGCCGCACCCCGGCGCTGCGCGGAGTGGTGCTGCCGTCCCTGCGCCGGCCGCTGCCGCGGGTGGCCGTGGTCGTCGACACCTCGGGGTCGATGGGCGAGGCGGAGCTCGCGGCGGCCCTGGGCGAGGTCACCGGGGTGCTGCGCGAGGTCGGGGTGCGCGGGAACCGCGTGTCCGTGCTGGCCTGTGACGCCGACGTGCACGCGGTCTCCCGGGTGACGGCCGCCGGGCAGATCGAGCTGGCCGGCGGTGGCGGCACCGACATGCGCGTCGGCATCGACGCCGCGCTCGCGTCGCACGACCGTCCGAACATCGTCATCGTCCTCACCGACGGATACACCCCGTGGCCGGACGAGACACCGTCCTGCCGGCTCATCGCCGCCCTGATCGGTGCCCAGGCCCCGGCGCCGCCGAACTGGGTCGAGACGGTGCACATCGACGCCTGAGGGCCGCCGCCCCACCCGCGGCGGCGACCGGCACCGGCGTCGATATGCGGCCCGCGCCCCGCCGGGGCACGCTGGGCCATGGGCACATCCACCGTCCGGCCCAGCGCCGCGAGGAAGGGGTGCTGCGATGTTCGCGAGACTGAGCGTCTACCAGGGGTCGCCCGTGCCGGCGCACGGTGATCTTTCCCGCATCTCCGAAGCGGTCGTCCGGCAGGTCCAGGGCGCCCCCGGATTCATGGGCGTCTACTACCTCGTCGACCGCGCCTCGGGAAAGGCCGTGTCGCTGACCCTGTGGGAGGACGAGGAGACGATGCGGGCCAGCGAGGAACAGGCCGGCCGCATCCGCGAGGAGACCGCGCGCAGGGAGGGTCAGCGGATCGTCTCCGTGGAACGCTTCGAGGTCGGATTCAGCCACCTCCAGCAGTGACGGCGCCACCCGCACCCCCTCTCCGACGGCTGCCGGGGGAGGGCGGTGACGGCGGAGTCCCCTCCGCTCGCCCGTGCCAGTACGCCTCGGATAGTGTGATTTGTCAGGTATTCCAGCGGAACAGTCCGGATCCACCGGCCCCAGGGTGAGGTCGTTGCCTTGGACACGCACGAGTCGACGAGCCATGCGCCGGACCAGCCCCTCTCGGCGGTCGGGTACGCGGGTGTGCTCCGGGAACTGCTGCCCATCGCCCTGTGGAGGTCGGACGCCGCGGGGAACATCATCGAATGGTCGCTCGCCGCCCAGGACCTGCTCGGCTACCTCCCGGAGCAGGTCCTCGGCCGGGACGGCGTCCCGCTCCTGGTCCCCGAACGCAACTGGGAACTGGCCCGTCAGCTGTCGGAGAAGGTGGCCGCGGGCGAGGCGGTCGTCGGGACCCTCCCGGTCCGGCACCGCGACGGGCACCTGGTGCACATGGAGATGTGGATCTGCCCGGCACTGGACCACCTCGGCCGGCCGGGCCACCTGGTCATCGCCGTGGAGACCTCGGCGGTCCTGCGCATGCGGGACTCGCTGGCAGCCCTCGAAGGCCTGTTCGCCCAGTCCCCGATCGGCCTGGCCATGCTCGGCCCCGACCTGCGCTACCTGCGGGTCAACGACGCACTGGCGCAGATGAACGGCGTCGCCGCCGAGGACCACACGGGACGGCGGCCCACCGAGGTCCTGCCGGGGGTGAACGCCACGGTGCTGGAGACGGTGATGCAGCATGTGCTGGACCGCGGCAGGGCGGTGGTCGACATCCGGGGCGTCGGCCGCACCCCGGCCGACCCGGACCACGACCGGACCTGGTCCTGCTCCTTCGCCCCGCTGGTCGACAGCGCGGGCGGCAGCCTGGGCCTGGTCGCCTCCCTGATCGACATCACCGACGGCCAGCAGGCGCAGGTCCAGGTCGAGCGGGCACGGCAGCGCTTCGCACTGCTGGCCGAGGCCGGCACCCGCATCGGGACCACCCTCGACCTGCGGCGGACCGCCGAGGAAGTGGTGCAGGTGCTGGTGCCCCGGCTCGCCGACTCGGCCGACGTACAGCTGCTGGAGGAAGTGCTCGGCCCGGACGAGGCCACGGCCTCCACCCAGGGCGTGGTACGCCGCATGGCGGCCGCGTTCCCCGATCCGTCCGCCCCCACCGCGAAGCTGGCGGCGGGACAGACCTTCCAGATCCCGATCGGTTCGGTGTACGAGCGCGTCGTCACCGAAGGGCGCCCGATGAACCTCTACCGGTCCGACATCCCGGCGCTGATCACCGCACCGGAGGCGGAACCGCTGCGCCGGTACCTCAGCAGCCGCATCGGATCCGCGCGACTGGTCCCGCTGGTCGCCCGCGGCACGGTGCTGGGAGCCGTCGCCCTGACCCGGCTCCGCGGCCGCGAGCCCTTCGACGAACAGGACTGCGTGCTCATCGACGAACTGCTCGCCCGCGCCGCCCTGAACATCGACAACGCCCGTATGTACACCAGCCAGCGCGAGGCCGCCCTCACCCTGCAGCGCAGCCTCACCAACAACATGCTGCCCGAGGTGACGGGTCTGGAACTCACCGGACGCTACCTGCCGGCCAGCGACCACGAGGTCGGCGGCGACTGGTTCGACGTCATCGCTCTCCCCGGGGGCAGGACCGGACTGGTCATCGGGGACGTCATGGGACACGGCGTCCACGCGGCGGCCGTGATGGGCCAGCTGCGCACGGCCGTGCGCACCCTCGCCAGGCACGACGTGCCGCCCGACCGGATGCTCTGCTCCCTCGACGCCGCGGTAGCCGACCTGGGGGAGAACGAGATGGCAACCTGCGTCTACGCGGTCCACGACCCGGACAGCGGCGGCTGCGTGGTCGCCCGGGCCGGCCATCCGCCCCCGGCACTCGCCGACGCCACCGGAGCGATCGGCTTCCTGGACGGCCCGCCGGGGACGCCGCTCGGCGCGGGCGGCCAGGACTTCCCGACCGAGTACGTGCCGCTGCCCCCGGGCAGCCTGCTGGTCCTGTACACCGACGGCCTCATCGAGGCCCGCGACCGGGACCTCGACCAGGGCATGCATCAGCTCGCCCAGGCGCTGCGGCACCTGGACGACCCGCTCGAGGAGATCTGTGACGGCATTCTCGGCCGGCTGCTGCCGTCCGTGGCCCAGGACGACGTCGCCGTGCTCCTCGCCCGAACCCGGCGTCCACTGGATACGGTGGAAGAACGTTCCCGACGACGCCGTCTGCACCGTCCGACCGGGACCTTGCAGGGCCAGGGCTGGTAGCGATGGACACACCGGTGACAACCTTCAGCGAGGGACCGGACGACCCGTTCGCGCTGCGGAACGCGGCCTCGGCGGTGCTCGACGACCACGGGAGGATCGTCGGCTGGAGCGAGCGGGCCGAGAGACTGCTCGGCTACCCGGCCGAGGAGATCGTCGGCCGGCCGGCAGTGGGTGTCCTGGTCGCTCCCGGTGACTACGACGTCGTGATGGAAGCGGTCGACGCGTGCGTGCACGAGCAGGGATGGTTCGGGATCGTACCGCTGCGGAGCCGCACCGGGGACCGGGTGGAGCTGGGGTGCCGGGCCCGGGAGATCGTCAGGGGCGGGCCCCACACCGAGTGGTTCGTCGTCGGAGCCCCCGCGGAACAGGTCGTCCAGTGGGAGACCGACCGGTCCGTCCTCGACGGGCTGTTCCGCCGCTCCCCGATCGGACTGTCCGTCTTCGGGCCCGACCTGCGCATCCTTCGGGTGAACCGGGCGATCGCCAAGTGGAGCCAGATCCCGGCCGAACTCCACCGCGGCTTCCGTGCAGGGGACTTCCTCATCCAGCACGACTCCGACACCGTGGACCGCCAGCTGCGGGAGGTACTGGACACCGGCCGGTCCTCGTTCCTCGCCGAGCAGCTGTGCCGGCTGCGGCGGGACCCCGGCCAGGAACTCGTCGTCACCGCGTCGGCGTTCCGTATCGAGGACGCCGCCGGGCGGGTGCTCGGGGTGGCCCAGACAGTCGAGGACGTGACCGACCGCTACCGTGCCCGCCGTCGGCTGGCCCTGCTCAACGAGGCCAGCGCGCACATCGGGACCACGCTCGACGTGGCCACCACGGCGCGTGAGCTGGCCGAGGTCGCGGTCCCCGACCTCGCCGACTGCGTCTCCGTCGACCTCCTGGAACCGGTCGCACGCGGCGAGGAACCCACCGGGGAGACCCTGGGCACCGTACGCCGGGCGGCCCTCCGCAGCATCCTGCCGGACAGGACGGAGATGATGTACGAGGTGGGCCGGACGATCGAGGTCCCGCCGGAGAGCCTCCAGGCCCGGTGCCTCGCCGAACGCCGCCCCGTCTACGACATGGAGGGGAAGGGCCTCATCGGCTGGCTCGCCCGCGATCCGGAACGCGCCGAACGCGTTCTCAGCCTGGGCAGTCCCGCGCTGATGGTGGCCCCCCTCGTCGCCCGGGGCCTGGTGCTCGGCCTGCTCAGTCTCTGGCGCTGGCAGCGGAACGAGCCGTTCGAGGAGGACGACCTCACCCTCGCCGAGGAGTTCGCCTCCCGCGCCGCGGTCTGCATCGACAACGCCCGCCGCTACACCCAGCAGCACGGCACCGCGCTCACCCTCCAGCACAGCCTGCTGCCACACGATGTCCCCACGCACCCGGCGGTCGACATCGCCCACCGCTACCTGCCGGCCGACAGCACGGCCGGTGTGGGCGGCGACTGGTTCGACGTCATTCCGCTCTCCGGGCTGCGCGTCGCCCTCGTCGTCGGCGACGTGGTCGGCCGGGGCATCCACGCCGCGGCGACCATGGGCCGGCTGCGCACGGCCGTGCACACCCTGGCCAACCTCGACCTCACCCCGGACGAGGTCCTCTCCCACCTCGACGACCTCGTGGACCGGCTGGCCGCCGAACAGGAGTCGACCGGCGAGTGGCTGTCCCAGGTCGTCGGAGCCACCTGCCTGTACGCGGTCTACGACCCGGCGTCGCGGCTCTGCTCCTTCGCCCGGGCCGGGCATCCGCCCCCCGCCCTGGTGACCCCCGGCGGACAGGTGGAGCTCCTCGACGAGGTGCCCGCAGGACCGCCCCTCGGCCTGGGCGGGCTGCCCTTCGAGTCGGCCGAGCTGGAGCTGGCCGAGGGCAGCGTCCTCGCCCTGTACACCGACGGCCTCGTCCGGGCCCGGAAGCGGGACGTCGACGAGAACCTGGCGGATCTGTGCGCCGCGCTGGGCCACTCCTCCGGCTCACCGGAGGCGACCTGCGTCGCGGTGGCCCACGCGCTGCTGGAGAACCGGCCGACCGACGACGTCGCCGACGACGTGGCGCTGCTCGTCGCCCGCACCAGGGTGCTGGAAGCGGAGAAGGTGGCGGCGTGGGAGCTGCCCGCGGAGCCCACCGCCGCCGCGCGGGCCCGGACGCTGACGGCGGAGCGGCTCGCCGAATGGGGTCTCGACGAGATGGCGTTCACCACGGAACTGATCGTCAGCGAACTGGTCACCAACGCCTACCGGTACGGCGGCGGCCCGGTCGGCCTCCGCCTCATCCGCGACCGTCACCTCATCTGCGAGGTGTCCGACGGCAGCAGCACCTCGCCGCACCTGCGCCGGGCCCGCACCACCGACGAGGGCGGCCGCGGACTGTTCCTGGTGGCCCAGCTGACCGAGCGCTGGGGCACCCGCTACGGCCGCGAGGGCAAGACCATCTGGACCGAGCAACCGTTGCCGCGCTCAAGGCTGTTGTGAATGCGGCGCCTTTCCGTATCCGGGCAACTGCACTTCTTCCGAAGGGACCTGAAGCGCCATCCGAAGCGCCGTCAGGGTGCCTCGGAGGAAAGAGCTCTGAATTCACCGGCCCGTTGCCCCGATCCATTTTCGCGTCGCTTCTCCGATCGCGTCCACAGCCAATGCGAGACGTTTCCCATCGGCGCGGACACTACGGCTCAATTCAATGTGCAGGAAAGGGATCCGGAGTTCCTCGGCCGCCATTCCCTGCACATTGCTGCGACCTTCCAGCGGGCAGGCCCCGACCCACCCGCGGCACACGTCGAGGCCCCCGTCGCGCAGTGCGTCCGCCACCCCGCGGGCCTCCGGGGTGCCCCGGCTGCCCTTTCCGGTCGAGACGATCGCGTCGAAGCGGGGAGCGCTGTCGTCGGCGAAGCCGTGCACCTGGACGCCGGGCATCCGTCGTTCCAGGAGCTCCGCGGTGATCGCGTGGAAGACCGTGTCCTTCCGGTGCGCCACGTCGGCGGCGTCGCCCCCGCCCGCGTCCCGGCGGGCTCCGGCCAGCACCAGCACCCCGCCGCGAGCGGCCCGCAGCACACCCACGCCGACCCTCTCGCTGTCCTCGTCCGAGACCGGGTGGGGCACCTGCACCGTCCAGCGCGGCGTGCTGTCGAGGTCCACGTAGACGCGTCCCCACCCCCGTGACGCGGCCCCGCCGGCCTCGGCCACCTCCGCGAACCGTCGGCCGCCCGCTCGGTCGACGACCGTCCGCACGGTGAACCCGGCGTCGGCGAGCAGCCGCTCGGCCTCCCTCCGGCGGCCGTCGACGAGCAGCCCCACCCCCTCGGCCACCGCCCGGCGGTCGGCGCGCGACGGCTTCGCATACCCGTCGCGGGAGAAACCCGAAGTGAATTCGGTGACATTCTCGAGAAGATCGAATTTCTGCGGTGCGGTCGACGTGCGGACGTCCCGGGCCGCCGGACCAGGCTCTTCTCGCATGGTGCAGCCGGCCGCAACAACTGCCGGAAATGCTGCGACCAGCATTGTTGCCGCAATCGTTACCTGCATGGTGCGAACCGTCGTCATGGCTGTATGAAAATATCGCAGTGACTCCTCGCTCCCGCCATTGGTGCCCCCGCCGAGCCGCCGTCCGGTGCTTTCCCGGACCCGGCTCTCGTTCCGTGTGCCGGGGCGCGGCCCCCATGGCCGGCTGATCACCGCCCATGCACACGTACGCCGGGCCGCCGGCCTTGTCCCAGCCCGCGCCGGGAGCGGAGCCGCCTTCGGCCGCACCGCCGTCGAAGCGTCGGCACAAGGCCCGCCGCAGAGCCGACATGTCGCTCCTGGGCGGCATACGCCCGCCCATCGCCGTGCTCTCGGCGTGCCTTCTCGCCGTCGCCGCCCTGACCGCCCTCACCACCGGCCGTGTCTCCGACGAGGCCGTCCCCGAGGCGGTGCTGACCTCCCAGCAGCACTTCGCCGAGGACGGCGCCATCGCGCTGCGGGCGTCCATGGACGAGAGCGTCACCGACCTCAACCGGGCCGCAAGCCTGTTCAACGCCTCCGAGCCCGTCTCCGCCGACACCGTCCTCGACAAACTGGGCACGGTCTACCAGAAGTGGACGGGCACCGCCGTCGTCGAGGTCTCGTCGGGCCGGCTCCTCGCCGCCCGCGGCGAGAGCGTTCCCCTGCACACGATCGACCGCGCGAAACTGTCCGGCAAGGACGGACTGGCTCCCCGCATGGTCCGCTCCGCCGAGGGGGAGACCCGTCTCCTCTCCTTCGCGGTCCTTTCCTGGAAGGGCCGCCCGCAGCAGCTGCTCGTCACCTCCAGCGGTCTCTCCGTCCCCGGCATCAGCCTCGGCAAGGGCCGCGCCCTCGCCGTCGTCGACGACAAGGGGACCGTGCTCAGCAGCGACGGGGTCCCGGACACCGCGGGATCCGGCTCGGAGCGGCGCCGCGCGGACACCACCCGTTCCGCGGCCCAGCTGAAGACCTTCGCCACGACCGCCGCGCAGAAGGCACGTCGGCACCCCCTGAAGACCAAGGAGCCCGGCTCCGGCGGCTACCCCGGCGTCAGCGGCAGCCTCGTCGGCGACCGGGACCACGACGGCCGTGCGGTCGCCGGCTACGCGGAACTCGCAGCCCCCGAGCCCGACGGGGCGACCGTCGCGACGGGACTCGGACTCACCGTCGTCGCCATGGTCGAGGTCGCCCACCAGCCCTTCACCGCCGGGAACGCCGTCTTCGGCCTCGCCGCCGCCGGCGCACTCCTCGGCATCGGGGCCCTCGCGATCGCGGTGCTCGTCGGCACCCTGCAGCGGCCGCTGATCACTCTGTTCCTGGAGAGCCGCAGACTCACCCGCGGAGACCTGGCCCGGCCGGTCGGCACACCGAAGTTCGGTGAGCCCGCGCGCATCGGCACCGCTCTGGAACGGCTGCGCCGGCAGCTCCTCGAAGACCACGCGGACAGCGCACCCGACACCACCCGGACCGGCCGCCGCCGCGGACCCGGTTCCCGTTTCCTGCTCGGAGTCTGCGCCGTCCTGCTGCTCGCCTGGTCCGTCCCGCTGGTCCTGGTCCTGAACCGGGCCGAGGCGGCCGGCGCCGTACCGCGGCAGCTCGTCGACGACCAGCGGGAACGCACCGAGACCCTCAGCGACCGGGTCAGGCGTGCCCTCAACGAGGGTCACGCGGACCTGACCTCGGTCGCCTCCCTGATCGGAGAACGCACGCCTGCCGAACGGGTGACGCCCGTGCTGGAGCAGACACTCGTCCAGCACCCGCGCTACCAGTCGCTGTACCTCCTCGACGCGCGTGGCCGCATCGTCGCCCGCGCCGGCGGCGACCCCCGGCACCCGGAGGGCCGCCGCCCCGGCACCGCACCGGTCGAAGTCCTGGGCCGTGGCGGTACCGAACCCGTCGTCGCCGCCTACGCCGACGCCCCGGGACGCGAGGGCGCAGCCCTGGTCGGAGAGTTCCGCATCGACTTCCTGAACTCGCTGCTCAAGCGCCCGGGCCTCGGAGAGGTCCGGATCGTCGACGGCGGGCGCCGGGTGATCGCGGGCAACAGCGGGTACCAGGCCTTCCAGCCGCTGCCCACCCGCCGGCTCGACTCCCTCGTCCGGAACACCCAGCGCAAGGGCGGCGCCGTCCCCCGCCCCGTCGGCGTCGTGCACCGCGACGGGGGCGACCGGCGGATCGTGGCCGTCGCGCCCTTCGACGGGGGCGGTGCGGCGCAGCGGCTCGGCTGGACGGTCGTCAGCCGACAGCCGGTCTCGCACCTCGCGATCCCCGAGTACACCTTGCAGAACCGCACCGTCCTCGCCGGTCTGCTGGGTGTGACGGCAGCCGGGGCCTGTCTGGGCTGGCTCTACATCGTCGTCGTGCGTCCGTTGCGCGAGCTGGCCGTCCAGGCCGAGACGCTGGCCGGCGGCGACCTGCGCACCGTGCTCTACCCCCGCCATCACGACGAGGTCGGTGCCGTGGCCCGCAGTCTCGAGCTGCTGCGACAGAGGCTGCAGGAGCAGCGGCGGCGCGACGGCGCGGCACCCCGACCGGCTGGAAGGAACTGATCGGCTGTGCTCTTCCTGTACGCGGTGCTGATGGTGTGCAGTGCGGTGCTGCTCGTGGCGGGCATCGTCGAGCAGCGCCGGCATTTCGCGAACCTCCGGCGGATCCCGGCCAGGGTGCTTGTCAACGGGATCCGGGGCAAGTCCTCGATCACCCGCCTGTGCGCGGGTGCGCTGCGCGGCGGTGGCCTGGTGACGGTCGCCAAGACCACCGGCACCGCGGCGCGGTTCATCCATCCCGACGCGACCGAGGAGCCGGTCCACCGGAAGTTCGGGCTCGCCAATGTCGTGGAGCAGATCGGCATCGTGCGCCGCGCCGCCTCCTACGGCCCGGACGCCCTGGTCATCGAATGCATGGCGGTGATGCCGGCCCTGCAGGAGATCAACCAGTCCAAGCTCATCCGTTCCACGATCGGTGTGCTGTGCAACGTCCGCGAGGACCATCTGGCGGAGATGGGGCCGACGCTGGACGACGTGGCGCGGTCGCTGTCGAGGTCGATGCCGGTCGGCGGCATCTGCGTGACCGCGGAGAAGGAGCGCTTCGCGATCCTGCGGGAGGAGGCCGAGGCCAGGGACTGCGAGCTGGTCTACGCCGATCCGGAAACCGTCACCGACGAGGAGCTCCGGGGTTTCAGCTGGTTCACCTTCAAGGAGAACGTGGCGATCGCCCTGACCGTCGCCGGGCTGCTGGGCATCGACCGCGACACGGCGCTGCGCGGGATGTACGACGCGCCTCCGGACCCGGGTGTGCTGTCCGTCGAGCGCTACCGCACGCCGGACGGCAAGCGGCTGCGGTTCGCGAACGTCTTCGCGGCGAACGACCCGGCGTCGACGCTGATGAACATCCATCAGCTGCTGGACCTCGGAGCCGTCCACCGGCCGCTGAACGTCGTGATCAACTGCCGTCCCGACCGGGTGGAGCGCAACGGGCAGATGGGCGCCCTGATCGCCGAGCTGCAGCCGGAGCAGGTCTTCGTGATCGGCCATCCTGCCAAGAGCGCCATCGACGCCATCCCGGCGCAGTGGCGGCACACCGCGGTCGACCTGGGCGGGGATCGCCGTGACCCCGAGGAGTTCATGCAGGAACTCCTCGGCCGGCTCGGCCCCGACTCCTCCCTCGTCGCCATCGGCAACATCCACGGCCAGGGCGAACTCCTCCTGGAACACCTCGCCGACCTGGTACCCGACGACATCCCCGAACCGGGACCCGAGCCCGGCGCTGGCACCCGCGCAACCCCCGTCGTACCGGGCCAGTGGCGGGGACCGGACGAGGACACCCTCCGGCACGGGACCCCGGAGGCGGAGACCTTGCTGCTCCCGCACCCCGGACCCCGGATCGATCCCTACCGGGTGTACGCGTACACCCCGCCTGCGGGGTACCGGCCGTACCCCGGCACCGCGGCCGACGCGCCCCGGCACCCTGCGAACGCCCGGGACGAGGCGTACGGGACCCCTGCGTACCCGACCGGTCAGGAGCGCTCGTACCCGGAGCCGGTGTATGCGGTACCGCCGTATCCGGTGCCGTCGTACCCGGAGTCGCTGCATCCGGTACCGCCGCCCCTACCGCCGTACCAGCAGCCGCCGTACCCGGTGCCGCCGTACCCCGGCCCGCCGTATCCGGATGTCTCCGGGGAGCACCGCCCCCTGTGGCCGCCGCAGGGTTTCCCGGACATCCCGTACGACGACCGCGTGCAGAGTCAGTACCGACCAGGAGAGAACCGTTGATCCCCGCAGTCCTCACGCCCGAGATCGCCGCCATCGGCATCGCGCTCGGGCTGGTGTTCTCCCTGGTCTGCTATCTGACCACCAATCTCTCCCCGGGCGGCATGATCACCCCCGGCTGGCTGGCGCTGACACTGGTGGAGGACCTCCAGCGCGCCGCCATCGTGCTGGGTGTCACCGTCCTGACCTACCTCACCACCCTGCTCGTCCAGAGGCTGGTCATCCTGTACGGCAAGCGCCTGTTCTCCGCGGTCGTGCTGATCGGCGTGCTCCTCCAGGCCACCGTCATGATCGTGCTCCAGCTGGAGTTCCCGCTGATGTACTCCAACCAGACCCTGGGCTTCATCGTCCCCGGTCTGATCGCGTACCAGCTGGTCCGGCAGCCCAAGGGCGCCACCATCCTGTCCACCGGCACCGTGACCCTCACGGCCTACGTCGTCCTCACCGCCGGCATCCTGCTCGGCGCCCTGCCGTCCGCCTGACCCGTCCCCGACGAGGAGCCCAAGGATGACCGCCAAGACCACCCGCGGACCGCACCGGGTCCTGCACGCCCTCACCGTCCTCGTCATGCTGGCCGCGAGCGTCTACCTCACCGTGGAACTCCGCACGGAACAGCAGGCCAAGGCCCCCGTGGTGAAGACCGTCACCGACACCCCGGCGCTGACGTCGTCCGGCGCGGACCTCACGTCCGGTGAGCAGAGCTGGGAACGGCTTGAGCGCCCTGCCCGTACGGTCCTGCGCGGCGGGGACGGCGAGGTGCTCGCCACGTTCACCGACGGGGCCCGCACGGCGACCCTGAAGGGCCCCAGCCGAACCTTCGCCGAGTCGGCCGACACCAAATCCCGCGTCATCACCGACAGTTGGGTTCGGCTCCTGCCCGAGCGATGGACCAAGGGCGCCGAGAAGGAACAGTGGTTCAAGGAGTGGTTCCGTGAGTTCCACGGCAGCGAAGAGGACGACCTCTTCGCGATCGCCTTCCAGTACGTCGACCGGGCGGCGGTCAAGCGTGACGACGAAGGCGTCGCCTATGCGGGAGACGCGAACTTCGGCCCCCTGAACCCGAACGGCAGCGTCGGCGCGGACCTGCGGCTGGAGGAGTCCGACTTCTACGACTACCTCGGCATCTCCTACACCTTCCGCAACGGCACCACCCTCCACCCCGAGAGCATCCGCGCCCGCTCCATCGACTGCTCCGGCTACATCCGCACCGTCTTCGGCTACCGCCTCCGCTACCCGCTCAGGCCCACCGACGACACCGGCGACGGCCTGCCGCGCACCGCAAACGCCATGGCCCGGTCCGCGCTCGGCGCGGAGGTGATCCCCTTGACCGGTGTCGCGGCAGCGGACCGCCCGGCCGGCATCGACGTGCTCCAGCCCGGCGACCTGGTCTTCTTCAAACTCGACAGCCGCACCGGCGAGCGCCTCGACCACACCGGCATCTACCTCGGTCACGACACCGAGGGCCACAAGATCTTCATCTCCAGCCGCGAAGAGGCCAACGGCCCGACCATCGGCGACACGGGCGGCGTATCCCGTCTCGACGGCAACGGCTACTACGCGACGGCCCTGCGCAGCGCCAGGCGCCTCTGAACCCGTCGGCTCCGGTACGAACCCGTCGGCTCGGCTCCCCTCCCAGCCGGGGCCGACGCCGGTGCGCGTCGCCGGAGCCGCACCCCGCCGGAACCGAGTCGGACGGGAGCCGCACCGCGGCCGGGGCGCGTCCGGGGCGCCGTCAGAGTGCCGCCGGGCGGGTGATCGTAGGCTTATAAGCCACTCTAAGGGCCCAGTGTGTCCCCCCAATGCGACGTTCCCGAGTGGTGGCGAGTGTCGAATCGCCTGACGGTGGATCACGTCGCCACTGCGATTCGTTGAGCGGACGATGTGTCAGCCAGCGCAGTGCGGCGAAAGGAACGTATCCATGCGCTCTGCTCGCACCCTGATCGCCGCTGCGGCCGCGGCCTTCCTGGTCATCTCGGCCCCCGTCGCGAATGCCATCACCGTGACCGAGGACTGGGGGAACAGCTCCTCCAGCAGCGACTCCGGCCAGTCCGAGAAGGACCAGACCGCCAAGTCCGAGGGCTACGGCAAGCCCGCAGCCGACCCGAACGCCAAGTCCGAGAGCTCCGCCAAGTCCGAGTCCGGCCAGACCGCCAAGTCCGAGGAGTACGGCAGCAAGTCCGAGAAGGACGACAGCAGCAAGTCCGAGGACTACGGCAGCAAGTCCGAGAAGGACGGCAGCAGCAAGTCCGAGGACTACGGCAGCAAGTCCGAGGACTACGGCAAGGACGACAAGGAAGACAAGGGCGACGACAAGGAGGACAAGGACTACGGCAAGAAGGACGACCACGACAAGGGTCACCACCACAAGCACTGGGACAAGAAGGGTGACCACGACAAGGACGACTACGACAAGGACGACGACGACTACGACAAGCCCAAGGGCGGCGTTCACACCGGTGGTGGCGCCCTCGCCCTGAACCCGGTCGAGGACTACGACAAGTCGGACAAGGACGACTCCGACAAGGGTGACAAGGGCGACAAGGACTACGGCAAGAAGGACGACCACGACAAGGGCGACCACGACAAGGGCGACCACGACAAGGGCGACCACGACAAGGGCGACAAGGACTGGGGCGGCAAGAAGGGCGACTACGACAAGGACGACAAGGACGACTACGACAAGGACGACGACGACTACGACAAGCCCGACGGTGGCGTTCACACCGGCGGTGGCGGTCTGGCCTCGTCCGGCACCAACCTCGCCGGCGGTGCGGCCCTGCTGCTCGGCGGTCTCGGCGCCGGTGCGTACATGCTCCGCCGTCGCACCGCGAAGGGTGACGCGGTCTGACGGACGCGGACCAGCACCTGATTGGTGAAGTGTCGCGGCCGCCGTTCCTCGAGGACGGTGGCCGCGGCGCTGGTGTTTACGAGAAAGGCACGTTCCCATGGCCGCTCAGCAGCCACCCTCCGGTCCTCACCTGCACCGTGCGTCCAAGTCCCGCGGCACCGGCCGCGCCCTGCTGTGGCCCCTCGCGGCGGTAGGGCTGGGCCTCCTCCTGATCCACAACTCCGTCGACGTCGACATGGTCGGCGACACCCGGGCCCGCCCGGCGGCGTCCGCGTCCGCCGTCAGCGGGGAAGCGGCCGCTGCCAAGGCCGCTCGCGCCGGCGTCCTCGCGCTGCCGAGGTCCGTCCCGAAGCGCATCTCGATCCCGGACATCGGTGTCAACGCCCCCTTCACCCCGCTGACCCTCGCCACGACGGGACAGCTCAACGCGCCACCGGTCGACAACAAGAACCTGGTCGGCTGGTACGAGGGGGCGGCCAGCCCGGGCGAGCCGGGCACCGCCATCGTCGCGGGCCACTTCGACACCAAGTCCGGCCCGGCCGTGTTCGTCGAGCTCAGCGAGCTCAAGCCCGGGAGCAAGGTCGACATCACGCGTGCCGACGGCAGTGTCGCCACGTTCAAGGTCGACACGGTCGAGAGCTTCAGCAAGGCGAAGTTCCCCGACGACCGGGTCTACGCGGACACCCCCAACCCGTCCCTGCGCCTGATCACCTGCGGTGGTGATTACGACAAGAAGGCCAAGGACTACACGGAGAACCTGGTGGTGTTCGCGCACCTGGACTCCACCAAGCGTGCGTGAACCGGCGGGTGACGACCGCCCCGGCACCTGAGCCGTCGTCACCGCCGGCCACGGCGAATCCCCCGGGACGGGTGAGTAGGCGTACTCAGGCGGGCGGCGGCCCTCCGCGCCGACGATGGTGTGACACCGCACCACCACCGTCAGCAGGGGGATACTGCCGTGCTCAGCCGGATCGCCGCCACCGTCGTGCCCGTGTTCGGGCGTCTGACCGTCACGACCGACTCCTCGGCCGGGATCGCCCCCGGCAGCATCGTCGTGGCCAACCACACCTCGCTCAGCGATCCGGCGATCGTCCTGGCCGCCCTCCACCGTCTGGGCGTCCGTCCGGTCGTGCTGACCGCGGCCGGCCTGTGGCGCGTACCGGTCCTCGGGCGCGCACTCGAACGTGACGGACACATCGCCGTACACCGGGGCACCCGCCGGGCGGCGGAAGCCCTGGACGAAGCCGCCGAGGCTGTCGGAGGGGGCCGGGTGGTCCTCGTGTACGGAGAGGGCCGCATCCCGACTCGCAAGGACAGCAGCGACCGGGCGCCGGAGCCCTTCCGCACGGGCCCCTCCCGGCTGGCGCTGGCCACCGGAGCGCCGATCGTGCCGCTCGGGCAGGCCGGAGCCCGCAGGGTGAGCTCTGGCAGCCGCACCAAACAGCTGGCGGGAGTCCTCACCGCACCCGTGCGCCGGCCCGGACTGCACGTCCACGTCGGATCCCCGGCCGCGCCGGCGGGGGACGTCGCAGCCGCCACGGCACAGGCACACCGCCTGGTCACCGCGGCATGGCGGACCGCCGCGGACCATCTGGCCCGGTCCAGGGCCGCATGACGGCGTCACCGTCCGCTTCGGGGGGGATCGGGGGGATCGACCGTCTGCCTCCGCGGCGAGGTGCTCCCGCCTGTCCGATCATGCCGGTCTGGCTTCCCGCCGCCGCAGGTGTTCGAATCGTAGGGTGACCTCCGAACAACCCGAGGAGCACGGGACGCCCGTGGGGCGCCGCCTCGTGCTCGGCATGATCGGCCTCGGCGCCGTCGGCGTGGCCGCCGCGCCCGGGCTCCAGCGCGGTCTGGAGTCGTTCCTCGGCTACTCCGCCGACCGGGACCCGACCGGGCTGACCGGCCTGCTGCCCAACGGCGGCGGCTTCCGCTACTACTCCGTCGCCTCGTCCGTGCAGCCCAGGACGTCCGCGGACTACCGCCTCACCGTCGACGGGCTGGTCGACCGTCCGCTGACCTTCACCCTCGACCAGCTCGGTGCCCTGCCGCAGACCCGCCTGGTCCGCGACGTCCAGTGCGTGACCGGCTGGCGGGTCCCGGACACGCCCTTCGAGGGCGTACGGCTGTCGGTACTCCTGGACGCCGCTGGGGTGCGGCCGACCGCACGTGCCGTACGGTTCCGGTGTTTCGACGGCGTCTACAGCGAGAGCCTCACGCTCCGCCAGGCACGCAGGGAGGACGTCCTGGTCGCCCTGCGTATGCAGGACCAGCCCCTGAGCCACTCCCACGGTGGTCCCGTACGGTTGTACGTGGCGCCCATGTACTTCTACAAATCCGCGAAATGGCTCTCCGGCATCACCCTGACCGACCGTGTGCGGCCCGGCTACTGGGAGAAGCGGGGCTACGACGTGGACGCCTGGGTAGGCGCCTCGAACGGACGTGGAGATGCACCGACCACCTGAAGCGCCGGCACCGGCCGGCCGTGTGCACCGCTTCGGTCCGGCCCAGCGCTGGGTGCACCGCACCACCGCCGTCCTCATGGGCCTGTGCGTGGCGACCGCAGCCTGCCTCTACATCCCGCAGCTCGCCGAACTCGTCGGCCGCCGCGCCCTGGTGGTCACCGTCCACGAATGGTCCGGTGTGCTGCTGCCGGTCCCGCTGCTGACCGGCCTGGCCTCCCGATCGCTCCGCGCCGACCTGCGGCTCCTCAACCGCTTCGGGCCGCACGACCGGCAATGGCTGCGGGCGGTGCTGCGGCGTGACCACGGCCCCGGGTCCCGGCCCGCCGGCAAGTTCAACGCCGGTCAGAAGGTCTACGCGGCCTGGATCGCCGGAGCGGTCCTCGTGATGCTGGGCACGGGGCTGCTGATGTGGTTCACCCGTCTGGCGCCGCTGGTCTGGCGTACGGGCGCCACCTTCGTCCACGACTGGCTGGCCCTCGCCATCGGGATCGTGGTCGCCGGCCACATCGGCATGGCCGTCGCCGACCCCGAGGCCCGCCGCGGTCTGCGTACGGGTTCGGTCGACCGCACGTGGGCCGAACGCGAGCACCGCCTCTGGCGGCCGTGACCCCTGAGGTGCGCGACCCCGGCCCGTTCACCCGGCTGTCCGGACGCGAAGGGGCCGTCCCCGCCGCCGCGGGGACGGCCCCTGCCGGACCTCCGTCCCGAGGGCGTGTGCCTCGGGCGCGGACCTAGAAGGTGAGGTTCCAGGCGTCGATCCTGCCGGTGTCCTGGGAGGCGACGTCACGCACGCGCAGCTTCCACGTGCCGTTCGCCGTCTCGGACGAGGCGTTCACCGTGTAAGTCCTGACGACGTCGGCGGCGCTGTCGCCGTTCGGGAAGTCCTCGAGCAGGTACACCGTGCCGTCGGGCGCGACGAGCGACACCACGAGGTCACCGCGGTAGGTGTGCTTGATGTCCACGCCGACCTTGAGCGCGGCCGGGGCGTTGCCGCTCACGCCGGTGACCGTGAGGGGGCTCTCCACCGTGGCGTTGTCGTTGACGGCGACGTCGGCGGTGTTCTCGAAGTACTTGCCGGGCGGGGGAGTGCCGCCGACCGCCTTGAGCGCGTCGACCTGACCCTCGCCGAAGAAGCCGTTCCTGGCCGTGGTGCCCGTGCAGCGGCTGTCGGACGGGCAGGCGGTGTCGGTGGCCTGCTCGGCCAGCTTCGCCCGGATGTCCGCGGGGGTGTAGGAGGGGTTGACGCTCGCCAGCAGTGCCGCCACACCGGCGACGTGCGGGGAGGCCATCGACGTGCCGTTCATGTTGCCGTACTTGCCGCCCGGGAGCGTCGAGTACACCCCGGAGGCACCGTCGCCGCCCGGTGCGGCCACGTCGATGATGTCCTTGCCGAAGTTGGAGTACGACGCCTTGACGTTGCCGTTGCCCATTGCTGCCACGGTCACCACGCCCGGCAGTTCGGTCGGGATGTCGATGCAGGCGTTGGTGATGTTCCGGGTGACCGGGGTCGAGTCGTTGGGGCTCGACGTGTCGGTCCGCTTGTTCGCCAGGTCGTAGTTGGAGTTGCCGGCGGCGGCCACCTGCAGGGAGCCCTTGCTCTCGGCGTAGGCCTGGGCGCGCTTGACGCCCTCGATGATGGCGGCCTGGTCGGCGTCGTCCGGGCAGTTGAACATCCACGGATCGGTGTAGTAGCTGTTGTTGGTGACCTTGAAGCCGTGGTCACCGGCCCACATGAAGCCGCAGACGGTGTTCTCCGCGAAGAACATGCTGGAGTTCGGCTCGGCGATCCGGACGGAGGAGATCTTCACTCCGGGGGCCACACCGATGACGCCCTTGCCGTTCTTCGCCGCCGCGATGGTGCCCGCGACATGGGTGCCGTGGGTGCCGACGTCCCGCCACGCCCCGGCGCGGGTGTCCGCCTTGCCGTAGGCGCAGGACACCGAGTCGGCGGCGTTGAAGTTCGGGGTGATGTCCTGGTGCTGGTCGTCCACACCGGTGTCGAGCACACCGACCTTGACAGAGGCCGAACCGGTGGTCACGCCCCAGGCCTTGTCGGCCTTGATCTGGGTCATGTCCCAGCGGTTGGACTCGGTCAACGTGGTCGGGGTCTGCGCGGGGTTGGCCGGGAGGGCCGGGTTGTACGCGTCGGCCGGTACGTCGGAGGTCCGTGTCGCGCCGACCTGCTGGACGCCGCCGACGCCCCGCATCGTGGCAGCGAAGGTCGCCGATGTCGAGTGGGCCACGATCACGCCGATCGCGTCGTAGGCCGCGAAGACCGTTCCGCCGTTGTTCGTGACGGCCGTCCGTACGGACGAGGTGTCACCCGGCGCGGTGATGACCAGGTAGGCGCGCGTGCCCGCGGCCCAGGACGCCGAAGGCGCCGCCGCCGCGGACGGAGCCGACGGAGCCGCGCTCGCGGCCGCGGCGGGGGCCGCGAGAGCAACGGCCGCGCCGAGGACGGCGGCGGCCGCGATCGAGCGTCTCAGCCGGCTGGTTATGTGGGGAATCAATGCATCCTCCGAAAACCCGATGGTGCTGGTGGCACCACTCGGGTCATGTGATGAAAGGGGTGCACGCAAGATGACAGACAGATGGACCGGAATGGAAGTGCTCTATTTTCGGGGCGGCTTGATGCACGTCCACGTTGTACCCTTGGCGGTTACCGTCCAGTAGTGCGAGGATCGGGCCCAGTTGACGGGCGCTGCGGACGGGAGACGGGCGGCATGGCCGAACTGCACGATCTGACGGCTCTGGAGCAGGCGGACGCGGTGCGCACGGGCACGGTGTCGCCCGTCGAGCTCACCGAGCACTATCTCGGGCGCATCAGCCGCCTCGACGACACCGTCGGCGCGTTCCTGACCGTCACGGGCGAACTCGCGCGCAAGCAGGCGGCCGACGCGGAGGCCGAGGCCGCGGCCGCCCGGCGCGACGGGAGCCCGCTGGGCCCGCTGCACGGGGTGCCGGTGCCCGTCAAGGACCTCGCCTTGGTCGCGGGAGTCCGCTGCACCTTCGGCTCACACGCCTTCGCCGACCACGTCCCGGACGTCGACGACCATGTGGTCACCAGGCTGCGCGGCGCCGGAACGGTGATGCTGGGCAAGACCAACACCCCCGAGTTCGGACTGCCCTGCTACACCGAGAACCGCCTCGCACCGCCCGCCCGTACGCCCTGGGACCTCGAACGGTCCGCAGGCGGCTCCTCCGGTGGCGCCGCGGCCGCCGTGGCCGCCGGACTGGCGCCCCTGGCCCACGGATCCGACGGCGGCGGCTCCATCCGCATCCCCGCCTCGGTGTGCGGGCTCTTCGGCATCAAACCGAGCCGAGGCCGGGTGAGTTCGGGCCCGGTACTGCACGACGTGAGCGGACTCGCCACCTCCGGCCCTCTCGCGCGTACCGTCGCCGACGCGGCGGCCCTCCTGGACGTGCTCGCCGGGCCGATGCCCGGCGACCCCTACGGTGTCCCGTCCCTGCCGCCCGGCGAGACCTTCCTGTCGGCCGCACGCCGGGAGCCCGGGCCGCTCCGGGTGATCGCCCTGGCCACCCCGCCCGTACCGGGGGTGGAGGTGCATCCGGACTGCCGGGCGGCCCACGACGCGGCGGCCGGGCTGCTGCGCGACCTCGGTCACCACGTCGACGAGATGGAACTGCCGGTCGACGGCCGGGTCCGTGAGGCGTTCGGACACGTCTGGGCGGTGATGGCGGCCCAGCGTCCCGTACCGCCGGAGAAGGAGGAGCTGCTGATGCCGCTCTCCCGCCATCTGCGCGCCACGGGCCGTCGTGTGACAAGTGCTCAGTTCGCGGAGGGCCTGTACGTCTTCCGCGCCTTCGCCCAACTCGTCGCGGACGTCCTGCTGTCGGAGTACGACGTGATCCTCACCCCGACGCTGGCGCAGCCGCCCGCGCCGGTCGGGGAGCTCCGGGACGACGACGATCCGTCCGCGGAGTTCGACGGGATGGCCGCCTTCACCCCGTTCACGCCGTTGTACAACGCCACCGGCCAGCCGGCCGTCAGCGTGCCGCTGCACTGGACGGACGAGGGACTGCCGATCGGGGTGATGCTGGGCGGCCGCTACGCGGACGAGACCACCCTCATCTCGCTGTCCGCCCAGCTCGAAGCCGCCCGGCCATGGGCGCGGAAGCGGCCCGCCGTCTGGTGACCGGCCTCGGGCCGGCACTCCGCCGCCGTCGCACGGCGGTTGGGCGCCGGTCGGAGTGAGCCCGGAGAGAACGCGCTCCTGACCGTGCCGGCCGCGGCCCGGCACCTGCGGACACGGGCGAAGAAGGACATGAGGAGGTTGCGGCCCCGGCTTCCGCCGGGGCCGCACCCAATCGCTCGGAGAGCACCGTCCGGCCTCGCCCGTGAGCGGTGCGGACGACGGCGTCGCGCTGTACCGACGGCGGGGGTTGGCCCGGGCCGCACGGTTGGCCCGGGCCGCAGCGCGGGCGTGCGGAAGGGGCGGGTGACCCGGCGACGGACGGCCCGTCAGAGCCCGGCCTGTCAGAGCCCGACCCGAAGACGTGACGGGTGGACGCCGCGCACAGCCGTGAGCGCCGTGCGCCAACCCGCGGCATCACCCTCGTCACGGCGTCGGGTTCGCGCCCACGCCGACGTGCCGCCTTGGAGTCGCCCGGAGAGCCGTCGCCCGGCGAGCCCCCTCGAACCGGCACTCGGCGGGCTGCGTGCCGCCGAAGCCTTGGCGGGGCGGCGTCCGGGTCACACGAAGGCGGGCCGGGTCGGACCGTTGTCGCGGGCGACCGGCGCGGCACCATGGCGTATACCCGGCCGCGGCCGGCCGACGAGGGGAGTGACCAGACGTGGGATCCGTACTGCCGGTCCTCTTCGCGCTCTGCGCGGCGCTCAGCAATGCGATCTCCACCGTGCTGCAACGGCACGCCGCGCTCAGCGTGCCCCGCTCCGACCGGTTCCGGGCCGGGCTGATCGCCGACCTGCTCCGCCGCCCCGTCTGGCTCGCCGGAATCCTCACCGTCATCGCCGCCGCCGTCTTCCAGGCTCTGGCGCTGGCCACCGGTGCGCTGTCGATCGTGCAGCCGCTCTTCGTCCTGGAGCTGCCGCTCACCCTGCTCGTCGCGTCACTGCTGATGCGCCGGCATCTGCCGAGTTCCGGCTGGTGGGCGGTGGTGTTCGTGGTGGTGGGGCTCGGCGTCGCGCTCGGTGCGGCCGCGCCGACGGCCGGCATCACCCACGTCCCGCTGGACCGTTGGGTGCCCGCCGTCGTGGGATGCGGAGCCGCCGTCTTCCTGCTCTCCGCCGCTGCACTCAAACGCCCCGAGGGCCGGGCCCGCGCGGCGTGCCTGGGAACGGCCGCCGCCATCAGCTACGCGCTCACGGCGGCCCTGATGAAGGCGGCCACCCACATCCTCGACGATCAGGGTGTGGGCGCGTTCTTCACCGCATGGCAGACCTACGCCTTCGCCGCGGTCGGGGTGCTCGCCCTCTTCCTCCTGGAGAACGCCATGCAGGCCGGCCCGCTGGTCGCCTCGCAGCCCGCGCTGACCCTGGGTGACGCGATGGTGAGCCTGACGCTCGGCATCCTCCTGTACGAGGAGCGCGTCCGGGGCGGCTGGTGGCTGCTCCCGGCCCTGGCGGGCGTGGCGCTCGTCGCCTTCGGGGCGGTCTCGCTGGCCCGGCTGCCGTTCACCAAGACCCTGGTGGCGCCGACGGAGGCACCGACGGACTCGGCGCGCGAGCTTCCCTGAGACCGCGTGGGCGTCCCTGAGACACCGAGCCGGAACCCCGGCCGGTCGAAGCCGACGTCGAGGGCACCTGCGGTGGCGGACGGCGCGTGGACCCCACGTGATGCCCCTGCCCGTACCGAAGCGCAGGACGGGCCCACCGCGCGCGCCGCAGGACGGCGCGGCCTGCTCGTGCGCGTGGCGATCACCGGTGGCTCCTGTGAGCATGGAACCGGCTCTTCACGCCCACGGCCCGGCCGGCGATCCGGGCGGGCCACGGACGAGGAGCGCCGGAACGGCCGGAGCAACAGCCGGAGGCGGAGCCGTCGCAGTGGCCGGAACGGCCGGAATCCGCGGCGGACCGGCGGCAGACATCCGGCACGGACATCCGGCGGGCGTACGGCGGACATACGAACGGTGGTCGTCATGCCGCACAACACGGTTGCCGCCGAGGCGGAGGCGGAGGGGCCGGACCCCGGCGCGCGACACAGCCCCCTCGTCCGGAAGGACACTCCGGTCCCGCCGGTGAGCGGGCCGGGCGCCCGGCCGGACCCCGTGGCGCGGCCGCGGGAGGGCGCGCACCTGAATCCGAGCGGCGACCCATTGCTGGCGGCGAAGTTCTCGGTGCCCGCCGTGTCACGGACGCATGTCGGACGACAGCGGCTGCTGGACCGGCTGACAGCCGGTACCGCCGGGCCGCTCACCGTGATCACGGGACCGGCGGGCGCCGGCAAGACCACCCTGGCCGCCTCCTGGGTCCGCACGGGCCGCTCTCCGGGGCCCGTCGTGTGGCTCACCGTGGAGCCCGACGACAACGCCCCCGGCGTCTTCTGGGCGTACGTCCTCGGAGCGTTCCGGTACCACCGGGTGCCGTTGCCGCAGGAGGTGGGCAGTCCCTCGCGGGCCGAGGACGTTGAGCACTCCTTCCTGGTCCGGCTCGCGGCGGCGCTCGCCGGTCTGCCCCGGCCGGCGGTCCTCGTCCTCGACGGCCTGGAACGGACCTCGGCCCGCGAGGTGGCCTCGGGCCTGGACTTCGTCCTCGGCCATGCCGGGGGACGGCTGCGTCTGGTGCTGGTCAGCCGCGTCGACCCGCCGCTCGCGCTGCACCGGTACCGCGCCGAGGACCGGATCTGCGAGATCCGCGGAGCGGAGCTGGCGTTCGCACCGCACGAGGCGGCAGCCCTGCTGCGCCGCCACGGGCTGTCCCCGGCCGAGGACAGCATCGGAGTGCTGACGGGCCGCACCCGGGGCTGGGCCGCCGGGCTCAAGCTGTGCGCCCTCGCCCTGCAACGCGCCGACGACACCGAGGCGTTCGCACGGTCTCTGGCAGCCTCCCAGCACGCGGTCGCCGACTACCTGATGACCGAGGTCCTCGGCGCCCAGGCCGCCGCCACCCAGGACCTGCTGGTCCGTACGAGCATCCTGGACCGGGTCCATCCGCGCCTCGCCGACGCCCTGACCGGCCGCGACGACGCCGAAGGGATCCTGGCGGGCCTGATCCGGGCCAACGCCTTCGTCGAGCCGATCGGCGACACGGCCTGGTGCCGGTACCATCCGCTGTTCGCCGAGGTCCTGCGGGCCCATCTGCGCAGCAGCAGCCCCGCGCTCGTACCGCGGCTGCACCGGCAGGCCGCGCACTGGCTCGCCGGCCACGACCGGCCCGCCGACGCGGTGCAGCACGCCGCGGCCGCGGGCGACTGGGACTACGCCGCCGGCCTCCAGGTCGGCCATCTGGCGATCGGCCGCCTGCTGACCGGTCCGGACAGCCACCGGCTGGAGCGCACGTTCGCCGCGATGCCGGACGACGACGCCGGGGGGACCGCCCGGGCGCTCTGCGCCGCGGCCTGCGCGCTCGCCGACGACGACCCCGTCACCGCCCGGGCATGGCTCGATGCCGCCCGGGACCGGACGGACGGTGACGGAACGCCCGAGGAGCAGCTTGCGCACACCCTGCTCCGCCTGCTCGCCGACGGCACGGAGAACGCCGGAGCCGGCCTCCCGGCCGCCGAGGTCCTGGCCGAACGGGCCGCGGAGCTCATGCGACGGATGGCGCCCCGCCGGCTGCGGCAGCACCCCGAGATCGAGGCCCTGCGCCGCTACGGGCGGGCCCGCGCACTCCTGGCGGCCGGACGCGCAGGCGATGCCCGGCAGGCCTTCGCCGCCGCGGTGGCGGCCTCCACAGCTGATCCGGCCCGGACGGTCCGGCATCTCGCTCTGGGCCGGCTGGCCCTGGTCGAGGCCGTCGGCGGAGCACTGCGGGAGGCCGAGGCCCACGCCGAGGAAGGCCTCGGGACCACCGAGGAGTACGGGGCGACGCTGCACCCCCGTCCCGGCGTCTGCCATCTCGCGCTCGCCGTGGTGGCATGGGAACGCGGTGACGCCGGGACCGCGCGCCGTCGGCTCGACCGCGCCGAGGCCGCTTCGGGAACGGCCCACGATCCGCTCTGCGCGGCCGAGGCCGCGCTGCTCCGCGCTCGACTGGCGGCGGCGCGCGGCGACACGGAGTCGGCGTCGGCCGTGCTCGCCGCCGCGGTCGACACGGGTGCGGCGAGCGCGGGCCTCTGGACATCCGGTCGCATCGCCGAGACCCGCTCCGCCGTGCACCTGGCGCGCGGCGACCCGGCCGCGGCCCTGGACGTGCTGCGCGACGGGCCCTCCACGGCCTCGCACACGGTCGCCCTCGCGGCAGCCCACCTGGCCGCCGGGGACACGGGACGGGCCACACGGCTGCTGGACTCCGTCGACGGGGGCGGTGAGGCGAGCGTGGCCGACCGGGTGCGCAGCCTGCTCCTGCGCGTGGCGGCCACGGCGGGGGAGGGGAACCCCGCCGTGGCCGGCGGGTATCTCTCCCGCGCCCTCGACACGGCCCGCCCGGAACGGCTCCGCCGCCCCTTCGGCGAGGCCGGCCTCCGGCTGCGACCGCTGCTCGCACGCTCGCCGGAGCTCGCCGCCGCGCACCCCTGGCTCACCGGGCGCGCCGGAGCCGCCGACAGGGCCGTCGGCGCCCGCGGCACGGGTGCAGGCACACAGGGCGCCTCCGTACGCCCGTCTGCCGTCGACGGACTTACGGCCGGCACCGACGGACGTACGTCCGGCACGACAGGCCGCCCGCCCGGCGCGAAGGCGTACGTACCCGCTACCGACGGCAGCCCGCCCGGCGCAGGCAGCCGCAGAGTCGTCACGGCCGGACCTGCGACCCTCGCAGGCGTGGGTCCGTCCGGAGCCGACAGCCGCACGGCCGCCCTCGACGGCCGCGCAGCCACCCCGGGCGGTCGTGCGGCCGGATCCGCTGGGCGGGCGGGGCCCTATGGCGGGCGTGCGGCCGTCCCTGACGGGCATGCGGCCGGCTCCGACGGCGGTCCAGCGGCCCCCGGCAGCCGTTCGGCCGCATTCGACGGGCGGACGACATCGCTCGCCGGGCGTCCGGCCGCGCCCGGCAGTGCCGTGGCCGCCCCCGACGGACGGCGGCCGGGATCCCCGGCCGGGCGTGCCGCCGGGCCCACGGCCGGATCCGACGCACGACGGGCAAGCCCCGTCGGACGCAGCGCGGCGTCCGACGGGCGGACGGCCGCCCTCGACGGACGTACGGCCGGTACCGCCCCGGCCGACCGCACCGACGGGCAACCGGTGCTCGTGGAGGAACTCAGCCAGCGCGAGCACGACGTGCTGCGGTGCGCCGCGGAGATGATGTCCACCGAGGAGATCGCCGCCGAGCTGTTCCTGTCCGTCAACACCGTGAAGACGCACCTCAAGAGCATCCACCGCAAGCTGTCGGTCACCCGCCGCAGCGAGGCGGTCAGACGCGCACGGGAGGCCAACCTGCTCTGAGCCCGGCGTACCGGACGGCGGGTCACCTCATCCGGGTGATGCGGCACCGGCGCCTCCCGCGGAGCATGCTGGAAGAGGCCCCAAGCCCAGGGGAGTAGGCGCATGCGCTACGAGTTCCGCGTCACCGGCCGGCTGTCCGGGGCCCTCGCCGATGCGTTCCCCGAGCTGGAGAAGGTCGCGGTGCCCGAACAGACCCTCCTCTTCGGCCCGGTCACCGACGAGGCGCACCTGTACGGACTGCTCGGACGCTTCCACGACCTCGGCCTGCATGTCCTCGAGATGCGCCGGCTGCCCGAGGGACCCGCCCACGGCACGAGCGAGGAGGCGTCGCCATGACAGCGATGAGGGAGGCTCACGGCAGGACGTCACCGAGCGTGCCGCTGACGCCGGAGGAGCGGGCGGAGCGCGGCAAGGCGGCCCGTACCAAGGTGCCGCGGGCGAGCCACGCGCTGTTCGAACCACCCCCGGACCGGCCGGACCCGGTGGACGTCATCGAGCGCCAGTCCGCCATGCGAGTGCCGGAGCTCGTGCCGATCCGCTACGGCAGGATGCTGGAGTCGCCGTTCAGGTTCTACCGGGGCGCCGCCGCGATCATGGCCACCGATCTCGGCGCCATGCCGAACACCGGCATCGTGGCACAGCTGTGCGGGGACGCCCACCTGCTGAACTTCCGCCTGCTCGCCACGCCCGAGCGGCATCTGATCTTCGACATCAACGATTTCGACGAGACGCTGCCGGGGCCGTGGGAGTGGGACGTCAAACGTCTCGCGGCGAGCCTGGTCATAGTCGGCCGGGCCAACGGCTTCTCGGTCAAACAGCGCGGTGACTTGGTCCGCAAGACCGTGGAGTCGTACCGGGAGTCGATGCGCGCCTTCGCACGGATGCGAAACCTCGACGTCTGGTACACCCGGGCGGACACCGAGGCGATCCGGGCGATGATCCAGGACGAACTGGACCGGAGCAGCAGCGAACGCTTCGACGCGGCGGTCGAGAAGGCACGGGGCAGGGACAACCTCCAGGCCTTCGGGAAGCTCACCGAGATCGTCGACGGCAGGAGGCGCATCGTGCCCGATCCACCGCTCCTGTCCCGGCTGGAGGACCTGCTGCCCGATACCGAGCGGGACGCGCTGGAGCACCAGCTCGAGCACATCGTCCAGCGGTACGGCCGGACGCTCTCCTCGGACCGCAGACACCTGCTGGGGCAGTTCCACCTCACGGACGTGGCACGCAAGGTGGTCGGGGTCGGCAGCGTGGGCACCCGCTGCTGGATCCTGCTCATGCTCGGCCGGGACGACGAGGACCCGCTGCTGCTCCAGGCCAAGGAGGCGGACCGGTCCGTCCTCGCTCCGTTCGCGGGTGGGAGCGAGTACGACAACCAGGGCGAGCGGGTGGTGTGCGGGCAGCGGCTCATGCAGGCCGCCGGCGACATCTTCCTCGGCTGGGACCGGACCACCGGCATCGACGGGCGGGAACGCGACTTCTACCTGCGCCAGCTGCGCGACTGGAAGGGCATCGTCCGCCCGGATCTCATGACGCCGCGCCAGCTGCAGTTCCTCGGCCGGATGTGCGGCGCCACCCTCGCCCGTGCCCATGCCCGCTCCGGCGACAGGATCGCGATCGCCGCCTACCTGGGGCGGGGCCCGGTCTTCGATCGCGCGCTCGCCGAGTTCGGGGAGGCCTACGCGGACCAGAACGAGCGGGACTTCCGGGCGCTGGCCGACGCCGCGCGCACGGGGCGGGTCGAGGCCGTGGGCGATTCACCCGTCCCGGGTGAGCAGCCCGGCGGGGGATGAACCCAAGCTGGGGTGAGCGGACGCCCGGCATCCGGACGCCCGAAGTCCGAACGGAAGCGGCAGGAGGGCTGCCATGGACGGCAATCTGATCCTCGCGTACGACTACCCGGTCCTGGGGACCTTCTGGACCATCATGTGGTTCTTCCTCTGGTTCCTGTGGCTGCTTTTGCTGTTCCGGATCATCTTCGACATCTTCCGGGACCACGACATGAGCGGATGGGCCAAGGCGGCCTGGCTGTTGTTCGTCGTGATCATCCCCTTCCTGGGCGTGCTCGTGTACGTGATCGTCCGCGGCAGGGACATGGGCCGGCGCGAGATCGAGCAGGCCAGGCAGCAGCAGGCCGCCATGGACCAGTACATCCGGGAGACCGCGGGGACCTCCGGCAGCGGCGCCGACGAGCTGGCCAAGCTGTCCCAGCTCAAGGCCAAGGGGGACATCACCGAGCAGGAGTTCCAGCAGGCCAAGCAGAAGCTGCTGCAGTGAGGCACGCCGCTCCGCCGAGTCGGGCGGGCGTTGCGGTGCCGGCGGCCGTTGCGGCGGGTCCGGGCCGCCGGCCCCGCGCCCGGCCGGTGGGGTCGGTCCGGTCGGTCCGCTCGGTCCTGCCGGGCCGGCCTGGCCCGGTCAGTCCAGCCAGTGCCGCCGGCCCAGGCCGACGAGCCGAAGCCGGCGCCTGGCGAGTTCCATGACCTCCTGCTCCTCGTCCGGGCCGGCTTCCAGGAAGGCGGACGCCGTCATCACCATGAGGTCGACGTAGAGCCCGGCGAGCATCCGCAGATCCGTGTCGCTCCAGCCCGCCGAGCCGGGCTGGGCGGCGAGCTCCTCGGTCACCTCCCGGACGAACCTGTCCAGTTGGTCCTGGATCGCCTCCCGTACGCGCTGCACTCCGCTGTGCATCTCCCGGGCGGCGAAGCGGACATGGGCGGGATGTTCCCGCACGTGCCGGGCGATCAGGTCGACGGTCTGGGCGATGCGTTCCTCGCTGTCGCCGGTGGTGGCGAGCGTGGTCCGGATCATCCGGTGCAGGCCGCCGAGGACCTCCTCGACGAGTGCCACGCCGAGGTCGGCGGTGTCCCGGAAGTGCCGGTAGAAGGCGGTCGGGGCGATGCCCACGGCACGGGTCACCTCCCGCAGGCCCAGGCTGCTCAGGCTCTGGTCCTCCAGGAGTTCCAGCGCGGCGTCCAGGAGCGCCTGACGGGTCTTCTGCTTCTGGGCCTGTCGGATGCCGAGGGTGTGACTCATTCCATGAGTAAACAGCCGTTCTCTCGAATCCGAAAGACTAGACTGAGTAGTCAGTGAACAGTTGTAGCCATGGCTGTTCACCCAAGCTGCGAGAGAAGGCATCATGCTGTTCATCGTTGCCGCCCTGCTCCTGCTGGGCGTCGTCCTGGGCACGGTGGCCCATGTCCCGGTCGGCGTCAGCCTGGCCGCGGCCGTCGCCATCGGATGCTGGCTGCTCGGCTTCGCCGTGCGCGAGCGGTACGCCCGCCGTCGGTACGACCACTGAGAACCCCGTCGAGGAACCCGTCATGGATCTCACCGCATCAGCCCGTACCCGTACCCGCCCCCCGGCCGGCACCGCACAGGCCGACAGCATGGCCGTCGCCTCGTTCGTCTCGGGCCTGCTGGGCCTGCTCGTGATGAACATCTTCCTGGGACCGGTCGCCATCGGCCTCGCCGTCCTCGCCCTCAGGGCCGGCACCGCCCGGCGCGGACGGGCGTTCCTGGGGCTCGCCCTGGGCCTCTCGGACCTGGCCGTCCTCGCCCTGCTCTCCTGGGCGGACCGGACGGTGTCCTGGTCCCTGGGATAGCCCCCGGACACCCCCTTATGTGACCCGCCCCAGCCGCTCCCGCGGGGCCAGCGGGATCTCGCACCAGACCTGCTTGCCCCCGCTCAGGGGCACCGCACCCCAGGACGCCGTGGTCGCCTCGACGATGAGCAGGCCACGGCCGCCGGTCGCCTCCCAGTCCACGTCGGTCGGTTTGACGGGACTGCGGGGGGAGGCGTCGTTCACGGCGATCCGCAGCCGGTCCGCCGACAGGACCAGATCCAGGCCCACCTCTCCCTGGGTGTGCGCGATGGCATTGGTGACCAGCTCGGACACCACCAGCAGCGCGACGTCCAGCTCCTCCACCACGTCCCAGGAGCGCAGCGTGCGGGCCGTGAAGCGGCGGGCGTGCTGGACCGCGTTCGGCAGCCGCCACACCGTCCAGTGGGTGCGCAGCGGCCGGACCCGCGTCCCGTCGTAGCGGAGCAGCAGCACGGCCACGTCGTCGTCACGCCGGTTGGAGCTGCCGAGCAGTTCGTCCGCGACCCGTCCGGGATCGCTGGTGTCCGCAGCGGCGAGCATGGCGCAGGCCCGGCCCATGCCCACCTCGAGCGGGAGGTTCGCCGATTCCACCAGACCGTCCGTGAGCAGGACCAGCAGGGTGCCGGGGACCAGGCCGGCCTCCGTCATGGGGAACTCCGCGTCCGCCACGATCCCCAGCGGCGGGCCGCCCTCGACCGTCAGCTCCTCGGTGTTCCCTTCCGGATGACGCAACAGGGGAGGCAGGTGCCCCGCCCGGACGAACTTGGCGATCCCCTCCTCCATGTCCAGGTCCACGTAGACGCATGTGGCGAACAGATCGGTGTCCATGCCGACGAGCAGACGGTTGGCGCGCGCGACCACGACATCGGGCGGGTGGCCCTCCACCGCGTAGGCCCGCACGGCCGTGCGCATCTGGCCCATGATCGTGGCGGCTCCGGCGCTGTGCCCCTGCACATCACCGATGACCAGCGCCACGTGTCCGTCGGAGAGCGGGATGACGTCGTACCAGTCACCGCCCACTTCGAGCCCGACCGTGGCCGGCAGATAGCGGGCGACGGCCACGCCACCGGGCAGCGCCGGCAGCTTGCGGGGCAGCAGGCTGCGCTGCAGCATCCTGGCGAGTTCGTGTCCGGCGTCCAGCGCGTGGGCGCGCATCAGGGCCTGGCCCACCAGCGCCGCGCTGGCCGTCAGCAGGGAGCGTTCCTCCGGGCCGAACCGGTGCTGCTGGTCCCAGCCGACCAGGCACACCCCCACCATCCGGCCTTCGGCCGGCAGCGGCAGCACGGCGAGGCCACCGGGACCGATGCCCTCGAGGCCCGGCTCCAGCCGGGCGCCCGGCGGCCACAGGCTCACATGCCCCTCGCGCAGCGCGTTCTCCAGCGAGGGCAGGGCGTGACGCGAGGCGTCCGGCCACTCGGACCGCCATTCGGCCCGCCACGCCTCCGGCCAGGCGTCCGGCTCGGGAGGATCGAGGACCGTCACCACCAGCCGGTCCGTCTCCAGCTCGGCGACCGCGACCCGGCTGGCCTGCAGCGGTTCGCGCAGGGCCGAGACGACGGTGCGGCTGACGTCCCGGATGGTCGTGGCCCCCGCCAGCTTGGCGGACAGCCGCTGGACGATCGAGACCTCGTCGGCGCTGGGACGCAGATAGGAAGCGTCGGCGACCACGCCCAGCATGCGCTCCGGGTTGCCGTCGGCATCGGGCAGCACCCGGCTGCGCAGGCCCAGCCAGCGCTGTTCGCCGCCCGGCTTGCGGATGCGGAAGGCCAGCTGCTGCCCGTCGAGCGGAGTTCCCGGTTCCACGATCGCCATCAGCGCGGGCACGTCGTCCGGGACCGCGCACGCGAGCAGGGAGTCCACGTGGCCGTCGAACTCCTCCGGAGTGATGCCGATGAGCTCCAGCACCTGGGCGTCCGCTTCCATGGCGCCGGTCGTGAGCTCCAGGATGAACGCGCCGCCCTGCGAGGGCACCAGGGCCTGGCCGGCGCCCAGATGCGGGCGGGCCTCGGTCCGGGTGGTGACGCGGGCGGCGACCCCCTCGATGCCGGCGGCGACCTGGTCCGCGTACAGCTCCAGCAGCTTGCGGCGGTCGGAGTCGAAGCCGTCGGCGACCTCCCCCATCACGATCAGACAACCGAGCTCCTTGGCGCCCCGCAGCAGCGGCAGAGCACCCAGCGAGGTCTTCGTCGGCGCGTTCCGGGCGCTCTCCCGGAGCAGCACCGTGTCCGGACCGATGTGCGGTCCGGACAGACCGTAGGCAGCCAGGTCCTCCGGGCCCAGCCACACCGCCCGGCCCTCGCGCAGCGCGTCCGCGGCGGGGGAGGGCGCGTCCACCGCGAGGACCGCCGGCAGGCCGTACGAGGCCGCACGGTTCCCGACCACCTCGGCGAGGTGCAGTTCGTCGCCCCGCTCGGCGAGCACGTAGACAGCGGCCAGCTCGGCCCCGCAGAAGGCGAAGTGTTGTCTGCTCAAAGCCTGCACCGCCTCCAGACGCGGGACACGCTGCCCGGGCGCCACGGCGGTCGCGTCCGCGGAGCGGGCTCTCCGCACGGAGAGCGCGCTCCACGGACGAGCCGGCCTCCGGCGTCCACCTCCATGCTGCGACGCACCCGACCCCGGGAGCGAGTCAGGAGAGTGCGGAGGCGCCGCCGACGACGTCCCTGGGCCCGTAGAGTACGGCGTTTCCGGCCCGTCCGGACCCCGACCGGCGAGTAGGCCTCGGGACCTGTCGGCCGGAGGGAGGGGGAGCGCGGCGGGCGCCCGACAGGGCCGGATCACCCCGTTTCCGCGGTTCCCAGGCCGTCCTCACGCACCCGCAGGGCCAGGTCGATCTTCGTGTAGGCGGGGCGCCCCGCCTGCTGGTACTTCTCCTTGACCCGGTCGAGGTAGTACTTGGCGGTGTTCGGGGTGATCCCGGCGCGGCGGGCCGTGGCCTTGAGCGTCAGCCCGGACGCGTAGTCGCGGAGCACCTCCAGTTCCTTCGGCGACAGCCGGGGACGGGCCGGACCGGTGTCCCGCGCCCAGGCGAACGCCAGCTCGGGGGAGTGCGCCGTACCGCCTGCCGCGACCTCCTCGACCGCGCTCACCAGCGACTTCAGGTCGTTGTCCTTGGTCAGATAGCCGTCGGCGCCGGCGGCCACCGCGGCCACGATCCGGGCGTGCTCCGCGACCGTGCTGATGACCAGCACCCGGCTGCCGGCCGCCCGCAGCCTCCGGATGTTCCCGGCCGGCTCCGAGCCGTCGCGCAGCAGCAGGTCCAGGAGCACCACGTCCACGGCTCCTCCGGAACCGGCTGCGCCCGTCCCGGCCAGCAGGTCGTCCACCGTCGACACCGCCGCGACCAGCCGCACCGCCGGTACGTCGTGCAACCAGGCGCTCAGCCCGTCGAGCAGCATCCGGTCGTCGTCGACCACCGCCACCCTGATCACGCCGGCCATCGCAGTTCCACCCGGGCACCCTCTCCCGGGGTGCTGTCCACATCGGCCGTGCCGCCGATCTCCCGCATCCGCGCGCACACCGAACGCCGCAGCCCGAGACCCTGCGTCACTGCCAAGGGGTCGAAGCCGGCACCCTGGTCGACGACGGTCACGACCGCCCGGCCGCCGTCCCCCACCGCGGTCACGAACGCGTGTCCCGTACCGGCGTGCCGCACCACGTTATTGAGGGCCTCGGTCACGGCGTCACCCAGAGCGGCGGCGACGTCCACGGGCACCCTGGGCAGATCGTGGTACTGCGTGGTGACGCGCAGTCCGAGGCCCTCCGCGGACCGGACGGCGTCCTCCAGCGCAGCGGCGACGTCCGGTGGTGACTCCGGGGCGGACGTCGACTGGACCAGACGCCGCAGGTAGGCCGCCTCCTGGGCACAACGCCGTCGCATGTCGGGCGAGTTGGCGTCGACGGTGCCGCTCGCGATCGTGGTCAGGGTGGCGAGGACCGTGTCGTGCAGGGCGCGGTGGTGCGCGATCCGCTCGGCGTACCGGGCCCGCCGGGCCTCCGCGGTCATCGCCTGTTCGGTCGCGGCGTCCAGGAGGCTGCCCTGCCGGCGCAGGTACCACCAGAACACCCACGCCATGACCGCGGAGGCCACCACGGAGTTGAGATGACCGCCGACCACCGCCCCGGCGGCGCCGGTCAGCCGGTAGCCCAGGAAATGGGTCAGCCCCAGCAGCACCACCACCGCGACCACGGCCGACCGGCCCAGCGTCACGGCGGCGGCCGCGCTCGACGAGCCCCCGAGGAGCATCACCCAGGCCATCGACTCCGGTTGGCGCGCACCGCCCCACAGGTAGGCGACGAACGGCAGTGTGCAGCCGGTCAGCAGGACGTCGGACCACACGCACCACGAGGAGAACCAGCCCCGCGAACGGGCCGTGCCGTACACCAGGGCACTGCACCCGACGGCCGTACCGAGCGCGAGCCACGCAACGGGCGTGGTGCGCTGGTGCTGGAGGACGGCGAGCAGACCGACGGTGAGATGACTCGCCCGGTACATCATCGTGGCCAGGACCATGAACCCCTGGGCCCGTTGCAGCCCCGATCCGATCCCCACGCCCATGCCGCCGCACCCCATGTCCTGTCCCGCCCCGGCCTCGTTTGCGCAACCCCCCGGAACAGGCGGTACTGCCGACGGGCGGAGCCCGCTAGCTTCAGGTCCCGACGGGCAGCGCACACGGTGACGGGCGCGACGCACTCACCGCGTGCCCGTCACCGGCAATGAGATCACCGGGCCCTCGGATCGGGGAAGGAGCAGGCGAAACGTGGCTCGATTCCTGCGGCACGGTGTCCTGGCCGCCCCCGTGGAGCCGCTGCCGTCGGCTGCCCCCGCTGCCGCCGGCACACCCGCGAACGTGGCGGCCCGCTGCCCGGCCCCGCCCGACGCCCCGGCCGTTCACCGGGCCACGCCTCGGACGCCCGGCGGTGTCCACGAGCCCGTGGCGCATCCCGTCGCGCACCCGCCCAGGTGCGGGCACCCGGCCGGAACGTCCGCCGGGCCGACGTGCCCCGGTACCGCCATGGCGGCTTCCGGGGCTGACCGACCACCTTCAGGGGGAAACCGGGGGAGCGGTGCTGGTGCCCGGTGGCAGGGGAGGCCGCCGGGCACCCGCCCGCACGTCCGACCACCGGCCCGCGGTCTCGGCTACGGGGCCCCGGAACGGGCCGGGAGTCACGCCGCCCGCACGGTCCGCACCCCCGGGCGGCCGACTGCTGCCGCCGCGCCCGGCTCAGCCGGCCCCGTCACTTGACGGAGCCCGCCATCACCCCCTCCACGAAGTGCCGCTGGAAGACGAAGAACACCACGACCGGCACGATCAGGGAGAGGAAGGCCCCGGGCGCCAGGACATCGATGTTGCTGCCGAACTGCCGTACCTGCGACTGGAGTTCCACGGTGAGCGGCTGGCTGGAACTGTCGGCGAACAGCAGGGCCACCAGCATGTCGTTCCACACCCAGAGGAACTGGAAGATCGCCAGGCTGGCGATGGCCGGGCGGCCGACGGGGATCACCAGCCGGGTGAAGATCCGCCACTCGGTGCCGCCGTCCATGCGGGCCGCCTCCAGCATCTCGCGGGGGATGTCCGCGAAGTAGTTGCGGAGCAGGAAGACGGCGAACGGCAGTCCGTAGGCGACATGGAAGAGGACGACGCCGGGGATGGTGCCGAACAGGCCGAGCTGGCCGAAGAGTTTGGCGACCGGGAGCAGGCCGATCTGCACGGGCACCACCAGCAGGGCCACCACCATCAGGAAGAGCCAGTCCCGGCCGGGGAACTCCAGCCAGGCGAAGGCGTATCCGGCCAGCGCGGCGATGACGATCACGAGCGCCGTCGCCGGTACGGAGATCAGCACGGTGTTCCAGAACGCCTGGGTGATCCCGGCGTTGTCCAGCAGCGCCGTGTAGTTCTCCAGGGACAACTGGTTCGGTGCGGCCAGCGCGGTCCACCAGCCGCCGGACGCGTTCTCCTCGGCGGAGCGGAGCGAGGAGAGCAGCAGACCGGCGAGCGGGGTGATCCAGACCAGGCCGACGACGACCAGGAACGCCTGCACCACGGTGGTGCCCAGACCGCGGGTGAGCCGGCCCGCCACGCTGCCGCGGGGTGGCCGGGTGGCGGCGGGCGGGGGCGTCGGTGCGGTCTTCACGGGCCTGGTGACAGCAGTGCTCATGACTGACTCCTGCGGAAGCGGCGGACGTTGAAGACCATGGCGGGGACGACCAGCAGCAGGAGCAGCACGCCGAGCGCACTGCCGAGGCCCTGGTCGTTGCCGCCGCCGAAGGACACCAGCCACATCTGGGTGGCCAGGACGGTGGCGTCCTGCTGCACCGGGCCCGGAGCGATGATGTAGATCAGGTCGAAGACCTTCATCACGTTGATCACCAAGGTCACGAAGACCACGGTCAGGATGGGCGCGAGCAGTGGCACCGTGATCCTGCGGAACACCTGCCACTCGTTGGCCCCGTCCATCCGGGCCGCCTCCAGGGTGTCCCGGGGCAGGGAGGACAGGCCGGCGCCGACGAGGACCATCGCGAATCCGGTCCAGATCCACAGGTAGGCGCCGATGATGGCCGGGGTGACGAGGGCCGGACCGAGCCATGACACCCCCTCGTACGGCGGGGCGAAGTCCTCGGCGGGGAGCCGGAGGGTGTACGAGCCCGCGGGCAGGTCCGCGAGGCGGAAGGATCCGTCGGACGCGGTGGTGGCCGTGGCGACGGTGCGGCCGTCGCGTACGGCCTCGACCGTCATGCCGGGCAGTCCTCGTTCGCCCCGGTCGACCTTGCCGGGCGTCCCGGCGCCCGCCGGGGTGAAGTCCAGGTGGACGACTCCGCGCAGCTCGCGGGCGCCGGCCGTCGCGGCGGCCGCGTCGTACGCCGGCCGTGCGCCGGCGGGAAGGTCCTTGACCGGTACGCCGACGAGCCCGAGGGCGACCGTGCTGCCGGGTGAAACGGCCCGGGCCGTACGGAGGGACCCGTCCTGGTCCTTGGTCAGCCCCTGCCCGTCGCGGGCACGGGCGGTCGGGTACGACGTGGCGTTGTCGAAGGCGTCGTGCACACCGACGACCGCGGCGTTGAGCACGCCCTTGTCGGGGTCCTCCTCGTAGGCGAGCCGGAAGATGATCCCGGCCGCCAGGAAGGAGACGGCCATCGGCATGAACAGCAGCAGCTTGAACGCGGTGGCCCAGCGGACCTTCTCCACGAGCACGGCGAGTATCAGTCCGAGCCCGGTGAGCAGGGTGGGCGCCACCACCACCCAGATGGTGCTGTTGCGGATGGCCCGCAGCGTGGCCGGGTCGCGGAACATCTCCAGGTAGTTCTCGCCGCCGACGAAGCGGGTGCCGGTGGCGTCGAAGAGGCTGCGGCCCACCGAGAACAGCACGGGGTAGACGACGAGCGCTCCCAGCAGGAGCAGTGCGGGAAGGATGAAGATCACGGCGGTGACCCGCCGGCGTCGCTGTGCGCGACGCCGGGGGTCTGCCGTCCCCCGCCCCGCGGCCGGGGCGGGTGCGGGGGCGATGACAGTGGTCATGACGGTCGCCTCAGCCCTTGTACGCCTTGGCCGCCGCGTCCTCCAGCTGTGCCGCGGTCGCCTTCGGGTCCGAGGGGTCGCGCAGGAAGTCCTGGAGGAGCTTCCACTCGCCGGCTCCCTTGGTGCCGCCGAACGCGGCGGGGGCCTGGTCGGACATGTCGAAGCGCACCGAGTCGCCGGCCTCGATCAGCGACGCGGCGGTCTTCCGCGTGGTGTCGTCGCCGTAGGCGGCCGGGTCGAGCTTCTTGTTGGGGGAGAGGAAGCCGCCTGCCCCGGCCCAGACCGCGGCGGCCTCGGGGGTCGCCAGGTACTCCAGGAACGCCATGGCCGCCTTCTGGTTCTTGCCGTCCTTGAGGACGACCGCGGCGTCACCGCCGCTGACCACGGGGGCCTTCCCACCGGCGACGGCCGGGAACGGGAAGAAGTTGGCGTCCTCACCGATCTTCTTGCCGAACTGGTCCTTCGCGATCCCGGCCACGAAGTCGCCCTCGTAGACCATGGCCGCCCCGGGGCGGGGGCCGAAGACCTTCTCGACGGAACCGGGGAAGTCGGTTCCGAGGGCCTCCTTCTGGCCGCCGGCGACCAGCGTCTTGTCGGAGAAGAGCTCGCCGAGGGTGGTGAGGGCCTTCACCACGGTGGGGTCGGTCCACTTGATCCGGTGCGCGGCGAGTTCGTCGTACTTCTCGGGCCCGGCCTGCGACAGGTAGATGTTCTCGAACCAGTCGGTGAGCGTCCAGCCGTCCTCACCGGCGACGGAGAAGGCCGGCAGACCCGAGTCCGAGACGGTCCGGCCGGTCTTCAGCATCTCCTCGAAGGTCTTCGGGGGCTGGGCGCCGGCCTGGGTGAGCGCCTCCGGGCTGTACCACACGGTCGACTTGTGCGCCGCCTTGAAGTACAGGCCGTACAGGGTGCCGTCGACGGTGCCGTACTGCTTCCAGACACCGGCGAAGTTGGCGTCGACCGCCTTGACGGTCGTGTCGGACAGCGGCTTCAGCCACTTCTGCTTCGCGAACTGCTGGAGCACACCGACCTGGGGCACCATGACGACGTCGGGGGCGTTGCCGCCCTCGATCTTGCTGCCGACGACGGTGGAGACGTTGTCACCGGTGGAGACGAACTGGGTCTTGGCACCGGTCTTCGTGGTGAAGGCGTCCAGCACCTTCTGGAAGTTCTTCTGCTCGGCGCCGGACCAGACGCCGGCGACGGTGATCGTCTGGCCGGCGAGTTCCTGGCCGCCGCCACCGCCGGCGGCGGTCACCGGACCGCCGCCGCAGGCGGTCGCACCGAACGCGAGGGTGAGGGCGGAGCAGCCCGCGAGTGCCATGCGTCGTCGCATCATTGTTGACATCCCTTCGGGGACAGGGGGGGGTGGAGTCGGGCTCGGGAGAGGGCTCGTACTTCTTCGGGGACGGGGATTCAGGGGGCGGTGCCGTCGGTGATCCACCAGGCGGCGGTCGAACCGGGCAGGACACCCGGCGGACAGGGGGCGCTGGACAGCAGCGGGGCGCCGTGGACGGGCGCGGGCTCGGGGGTCGTGCCGAAGTTGACGGCGCAGACCAGCCCGTCGCCGCGGGAGAAGGCGAGCACACCGGGCGCGGAGTGCAGCCACCGCAGCGTGCCCTCGCCCAACTGCGGGAGACCACGCCGCAGTTGCAGCGCGTCGCGGTAGAGGTGCCAGAACGAGCGGGTGTCGGCGAGGGCCCGGTCGGTCGCGTGCTCGGCGAACCACCCCGGCTGCGGCAGCCACGGCTTGACGCCCTCGGCGCCGGAGGTGAAGCCGAAGGGGGAGGCGTGCCCAGACCACGGCAGCGGCACCCGGCAGCCGTCCCGGACGCGCGCCCGGCTGCCGGTGCGCCGGAAGATCGGGTCGGTGAGCACCTCGTCGGGCAGGTCCACGACCTCGGGCAGGCCGAGTTCCTCGCCCTGGTAGATGTAGGCGGCGCCGGGCAGCGCCAGCATCAGCAGCGCGGCCGCGCGGGCCCGGGCGGCGCCCAGGCCGCTGCCCTCGGTGCCGGACTCGCCGTACCGGGTGACGGTCCGCACCTGGTCGTGGTTGTTGAGGACCCAGGTGACGGTGGAGCCGGTGCCGGCGATGTCCTGCATGGCGTCGGAGACGACCTTGCGGAACGCCTCGGCGTTCCAGGGGGCGCCGAGGAGGTCGAAGAAGAAGGCCTGGTGGAGCTCGTCGGGGCGTACGTACAGGGCGTGTTCGCGGGCGGTCGGCACGGACACCTCGCCGACCAGCAGCCGCTCCCGGCCGTCGCGTGCCGTGTACTCCTCGCAGACCGACCGCCAGTGCCGCCACACGTCGTGGACCTCGGGCTGGTTCCAGGCGAGCGGGTTGACGGAGTCGCGGGTGCGGGCGTCGGCCTCGGGGTCGGGGGAGTCCGGCAGTTCGGGGTGCTTGAAGAGCCCCGCGGCCACGTCGATGCGGAATCCGTCGACGCCCCGGTCCAGCCAGAAGCGGAGGACGTGGTCGAAGTGCGCTCCGACCTCGGGGTTGCGCCAGTTCAGGTCCGGCTGCTCGGGCGTGAACATGTGCAGGTACCACTGCCCGGGGGTGCCGTCGGGCTCGGTGACGCGGGTCCAGGCGGGGCCGCCGAACATCGCGTGCCAGTTGTTCGGCGGTTCCGAGCCGTCGGGGCCGCGGCCGTCCGCGAAGTGGAAGCGGGCACGGGCGGCGCTGCCGGGCCCCGCGGCGAGGGCCGCGCGGAACCACTGGTGGTCGCTGGAGCAGTGGTTGGGGACGACGTCGAGCAGCACCTTGATGCCGAGCCGGTGTGCGTCCCGGACGAGCAGGCCGAACTCGGCGAGGTCGCCGAAGACCGGGTCCACATCGCAGTAGTCGGCGACGTCGTAGCCGTGGTCGTGCTGCGGGGAGGGGTAGAAGGGGCTCAGCCAGATGCCGTCGACGCCGAGCTTCTTCACGTACGGCAGTCCGGCCCGGACACCGGCGAGATCGCCGATTCCGTCACCCGTGCTGTCCAGGAAGCTGCGGACGTAGACCTGGTAGATCACTGCGTCGCGCCACCAGCGCTGCGTGTGGCGGTGCGAGAGGCCGTCTCCGGCCGTGGCTGTGAGCATCACCCGTTGACCTTGTTTCTGCGTGAAGGGTGCGCGTGCCCGAAGAGGTGGGCTGCGGTTATGCATGCATGTTAAGTAGCGATGACGAGAGAGTGTCAACGGTGATGCAGAAAACGCTCATTAGTTGGGGTGGTATGTACCGTTTTGTCGCGCACCATGATGAAGGCCCGCCTACTTAACAGGTAAGTAGGCGGGCCCTGGAGGTGAAAGGGACGCGTGGTTCAGTCGTGGCGGGCGACGGCCGCCAGCTCCGCGGCGAGCCGGCGCACGGCCTGCGCCGGCGTCTGGTGCTGCGCCATCGCGTCGTGCACCACGGCCTGCACCACCAGGCTCACCTGCTCGTAACGGGGGCTCTTGGGCCGTGGCGCGGCCGCCAGCACCCCTGAACGCAGCACGGGCAGGTACGGGAACCTCCGGACCAGCTGCGGGTCCTCGTACAGCGCCGCCCGTACCGGTGGCAGCGCCCCCTCGGTGAGCACCTTCCGCTGCACCGGGTCACTGGTCAGATAGGCGAGCAGATCGTTCGCCGACTCGCGGTGCCGGGCGTGCGAGCTCACCGCGAGATTGGACCCGCCCAGCATGCTCGTGCCGGGCCCGTCGGGCCCCGGCAGCGGGACCGCACCGAACTTCCCCGCCACCTTCGACTCCTTCGCCGAGGCGCCCGCGTAGGCGTACGGCCAGTTCCGCAGGAAGAGCAGCCGGCCGTTCTGGAAGGCCTGCCGCGACTCCTCCTCCTTGTACGTGAGCGCCTCCCGGGGGATCCACCCGTCCCGCACGCCCCGGGCGAGGAAACCGATCCCCTCCCGGGCCGCCGCGGAGTTCACGGTCACCCGCTCGCCCTCGTCACCCAGCACCGTGCCCCCGGCCGAGTAGACCGCCTCCGACGCGTTCACCGTCAGCCCCTCGTACGGCAGGAACTGGCCCGCGTAGCCCCCGATGCCGTACTTCGGCGCGACCGTCCGGGCCTGCCGTTCCAGATCCGACCAGGTCCGCGGCGGCTGCTCGCGCTCCCGGTCGAGCAGGTCCTTGCGGTAGAAGAGCATGCCCGCATTCGTCACGTACGGCACGGCGTAGAGCCGGCCGTCGTACGTCGCCGTGTCCACCACGGGAGGCAGGAAGCTGCGCAGCGGGAAACGGTCCGGCTCCAGCGCGGAGATCCAGCCCGCCGCCGCGAACTCCGAGGTCCAGGCGACGTCGATGTTGAGGATGTCGAAACGGCCGCTGCCCGACCGCAGTTCGCTGACCATCTGCGCACGGGTCTCGTCGGCCGAGTCCGGCAGCTCCACGAGGGTCACCCGCTCGCCGGGACGGCTGCGGTTCCACCCTTCGAGCAGCGGGCCGAGATAGCCCGTGAGATCGCCCGCCGTGGCCAGCGTCATCGGGCCCCGGTCGTCGTCGGGCGCCCTGCCCATGTGCCCGACGGACGCCGCCTGCCCGGCCAGGAGAACCGCCGCGACCAGGAGACCCCTACCCGCGGCACGTATCCACCGCATAGGTTCCTCCCAGTGCACCTGCGCCGGGCACCCTCGCCCGGCGACACGGGCATGTATACCTGTTAGGCATGGGCGATACTAGAGCCCACCGCACTTTACGGGGGCGATCCGGGCCACAACAGCCACGGTCCGTGCCGCCCTCGGGCAGACGAGCAGGCGGACGACGCCGGGGAGGAGAGCACGAGTGCGCCTGGCCCTCCTGGCCCTCCTCGCCCGCGGCCCGGCCCACGGCTACGAGCTGAAGCAGGACCTTGAGCAACTGCTGGGGTCCGCGTACCCTCAGCCGAACGTCGGCCAGATCTACGTCACCCTCGGCCGGCTGGAGAAGTCCGGACTCATAGTGGGCGAGGAAGTCGCCCAGTCGAGCCGGCCCAACAAGAAGATCTACCACCTCACCGAGGCCGGACGGGAAGCGCTCGCCGCCTGGTTCGAGGACACGGCGGACGAGCCACGGGTCCGGGACGACTTCTTCATGAAGCTCGCCCTCGCCCCGCGGACCGGACTCGCCGACCAGATCGCCCTGATCAACAAACAGCGACGCGAGTACCTCAACACCATGCGCAATCTGTCGAAGCTGGCCGCGACCGAGAACCGGGACAACCGCATCGCCCACCTACTGATCGAGGGAGCCATGCTGCACCTCCAGGCCGACCTCGACTGGCTGGAGCGCTGCCAGGAGGAGCTCGAGGAGCTGCGATGAGCGACACCACCGACTCCGTCCCCCTGCTGCGCGCCGAGGGCCTGGTCAAGACCCACCACGGCGAAGGCGCACCCGCGCACGCCGTGCGCGGCGTCGACCTGTCCGTACGCCGCGGCGAGTTCGTGGCCGTCACCGGCCCGTCGGGCGCCGGGAAGTCGACACTGCTGCACCTGCTCGGCGGCCTCCAGCGCCCCGACGGCGGCACCATCCGGCTCGACGGCGAGTGCACCGACTCCTGGAGCGAGGCCCGCTGGGCGGTGGAACGCCGACGCCGGATCGGCATCGTCTTCCAGTTCTTCAACCTCGTGTCGAACCTCACCGTCGCCGACAACGTCGAACTGCCCGCCCTCCTCGCCGGGACCTCCGCACGCCGGGCCCGTGCCGAGCGGGAGCAGCTCCTTGCCGACCTCGGCCTGGAGGGCAAGGAACGCAGCATGCCCGGCGAGCTGTCCGGCGGTGAACAGCAGCGCGTCGCCCTGGCCCGGGCCCTCGTCAACCACCCCCGGCTGCTGCTCGCCGACGAACCGGCCGGCAGCCTCGACAGCAAGGGCACCCGCGAGGTCATGCGGCTGCTCTCCCGGTTCCACCAGCGCGGCCAGACGATCCTCCTCGTCACCCACGACGCGCGCATGGCCAGCGCCGCGGACCGGGTGATCAGCTTCTTCGACGGACGGATAGCCGACGACGCCGAGCTCGGCGGCACACCGGCCGGCGGCAGGGGCCTGTCCGGCGTCCTGGAACTGAGGGACTGACCCGTGCGGGCCACTCTGCGCTGGGCACACGCCGACCTGCGCACCCACCGCGGCGAGGCGCTCTTCATCGTCCTCGCCACGGCCGGGATCATCGCCTCGCTGCTGCTGGCCGGCGCGCTGTTCGGCTACGCGACCAACCCCTGGCAGCGCGTGTTCGCCCAGTCCCACGGGGCCCACGTCTGGATCCACACCCTGTCCTCCGCCGACACTGACCGGCTCGCCGGCCTCGACGGCGTCGAGGCCGTGTCCGGTCCCCACCGCACCGCTTCCGCCGCCCTGGAGTCACGCGGCGCCCGCGCCACCGTGGAACTGCGCGCGGCGACCGGCCGGCCTCCCGCGACCGGCCGTCCCCTGATCGCCGCCGGCCGGTGGCTCGACCCCGGCACCCCCGACGGCGTCGTCCTCGAGAGCAGCCTCGCCCGGGCCCTGGTCGCCGCGCCCGGCGACGTCCTCACGCTCCCCGGCGGCGGCCCCACCCTGACCGTCGTCGGCGTCGCGGACAGCGCCGAGCCCCGCTACCGGCCCGGCGAACGGTCCGGCACCGTGTGGGCGCTGCCGCCCGTGGTGCAGCGGACGCACGACCGGCCGGGACAGGTCGTCGGCCTCCGCCTCACCGATCCCGCCGACACCGACTACGCGGTGCAACGCGCCGTCACCGCTCTCGGCGCGGGAGCCGTCACCGACGTCAGCGACTGGCGGCAGGCCCGCTCCGAGGCCCAGGACGACACCAGGCTGCTCGGCCAGGTGCTCGGAATCTTCGGACTCGGCGCACTCGTCGCCGCCGCCCTGGCCGTGTTCGGTGCCATCGGCACCAGGGTCCGCGGCCACCTCAGGGACATCTCCGTCCTGAAGGCCGTCGGATTCACCCCGGGCCAGGTGGTCCGCGTCTTCCTCGTCCAGCACCTGGCCCTCGCGGTGCTCGGGGCGCTGTTCGCCACGGTCCTGACACAGATGGTGGGCAGCAGGCTGCCCGGCCGGCTCGGTGACGCCGTCGCCGTGTGGCAGGGCATACCGGGGTACACCGCGACCCTGGTCACCGTGCCCGTCGCCGCGGTCCTGTTCATCGGCGGGACCACCTGCCTCGCCGCCTGGCGTGCCGGACGGGTGCCGCCCGTCCCCGTGGTCCCGGCGGCCGCGCCGGCCGGCGGACGGCTGTCCGGCCCGGCGCGCAAGGCCCTCGGACGCGGCCTCCCGCCGGCCCTGGTCCTCGGCTGGCACCGGGCCTTCGCCCGCAGCCCCCGGTCCCCGGCGACCATCGCCCGCCTCGCACTGCCCCTGCTGCTGATCACTGTCGCCCTGAGCGCCTGGACGAGCATCAGCCGCTTCGAGAGCACGCCCGAAGAGCTCGGCCGCGCAGCCGAGCTCACCGCCCGCGCGGACAAGGGCCTCGACGACCGGGAGGCACGGGCGCTGCTCGCCCGGGATCCCCGTGTCGCAGCCGCCCACCCCGGTGTCGAGGTCGCCGCCCTGGTGCCCGGCCAGACCGGCACCATCGCGCTGCGCGGCCTCGGTACCCGCCAGGAGCCGTACCCGTTCACCGTCGCCGAGGGCAGGGCGCCCCGCGGACCCGACGAGGCGGTCGCCGGACAGGGACTCCTCGACCTGCTGGACGTCCGCGTCGGCGACTGGGTGCGCACCACCGTCGGCGGGCACCCCCAGGTCCTGCACATCGTCGGCCGGAGCATCGAGCCCGACAACGGCGGCCGCGTCATCTCCGCCTCACTCGACACCCTCCGAGAGAACGATCCGGCGCTCCGGCCCACCCTCTATCGGCTCCGGCTGGACCCAGGTGCGGAGGGCGGCAAGGTCGGGGCCGCGCTGACGGACGCCTCGCGGGGGAGGCTCGACGTGCACGAGGTGCCCGACCCCGCCGACCGGTTCGCCCCGATGCGCGGCGTCGTCGTCGGACTGATCGCCGTACTCGCCCTGATCGGCCTCATCGAACTGTCGACCGCGATCGGCGGAACCGTACGGGAAGGCGAACGGGACCTGCTGGCGCTCAAGGCGATCGGACTGTCCCCACGGCAGATCACGGCCGTCACGGTCACCGCCGTCGGCTGCACCGCCCTCGCCGCCGCGGCCGTCGGCGCGGCGCTGGGCGTGCCCCTCGCCCGCTGGCTCATCGACACCGAGGGCCGGCTGAGCGGGGTCGGTGCCGGTATCGCCCATGCGCCGTCGGCTCTCCACCTCCTGTTCCTGACCGTGGCTGCGGTACTGGGTGCGGTCGCTTTCTCGGCGCTGCCCGCCGCTCGCGCCGCGCGCCGCAGGCTCGCGGACAGCCTGAGCGCCGTCGCCTGACTCCGTACGCCCCCGCGAGCCGGGTCCGGGTCGCCTTGGCGCCGGTCAGCTGCCGAGCGGACCGGCCCGGAGGTTCCACCGGCCGGTACGCCCGGTCAGTGTCACAGCCGAGAGCGGAGGCACGTCGATCCGCCAGAACGCGGACGGCGGCGCCTCCAGCGCATGGGCGACCGCCGCGCGGACCACGGCGGCCTCGGTGACGGCCAGCACCCGGCCGGTGTCCTCCGGCAGCCCGGTCAGCCAGCCGCCGACCCGCGCGATCAGGGCCCGCGTGGACTCCCCGCCATGGGGAGCCGCGTCCGGGTCGGTCAGCCACGCCATCAGCGACTCCGGCTCGGCGGCCGCCACCTCGTCGAGGGTGCGGCCCCGCCACCGCCCGAAGTCGCAGTCGCGCAGGGCGCTCTCGACCGTGGCGCCGAGCCGCAGGACCTCGGCGGTCAGCCGGCACCGCTCCGACGGCGCCCGCAGCACCCTCGGAACGGCGGACACCGCCTCCGCCAGCGCCCGGGCCTCCCGCAGACCGCGCTCGTCCGGCGGCCCGTCACCGAACCGGGCGTCCCGAACGGCCGGTCCCGCCGCCGCGCAGAGCAGTGTGAGCCGGATCGTCATGGCCGGATCCCTCCCCTCGGCCCCCGGCCGATCGCCGGAGGTGCACCGTGATGCTACGAGCACACCCCGCAGCCGGACTCCCGGTGATCGCTGGTCACAGCAGGTATTGGCGACGGGCACCGACACCGGTAACCTCTCCCCGACAGAATGACGGCGCTGCGGAAGACCGGTGAAATCCCGGCACGGTCGCGCCACTGTGTGCCGCACGGTGCATCCCGGAACCACGGGGGCCCGCGTGGTGAGTCAGACCCGCAGCCGTCGTCGCGTGCTCCACCCAGAGCGGGACGCGTGTTCCCGAGGAGGTACCGCCGTGGCCCAGTCCGCCATCACGCCCGTTTCCGTCCCCGACTCACCTCCGGTGACCCAACTGCCGATCCGGGCGATCCTGCCCTGGGCGGCCTTCTTCGGCCTGCTGATGCTCATCCTGCTGCACTTCGTCGGAACCGAGCAGGGTGCCCTCTCGGTGATCTCCGGCGAAGGTGTCCACGAATGGGTGCACGACGGCCGGCACCTGCTCGGCTTCCCCTGCCACTGAGACGGGGCGACGCACCGATGAACTCCGTATCCGTTCGCTCCCTGCTGCTCCGCGGCATGCTCGCGGGAGTGCTCGCCGGGCTGCTCGCCTTCGGCTTCGCCTACCTGGTCGGGGAGTCCCCCGTGGACGCCGCGATCGCCTTCGAGGCGGCGCACTCCCATGAGCACGGCGGGGAGGAACTGGTGAGCCGCGCCGTGCAGTCGACGGCGGGCCTGGCCACCGCGGTACTCGTCTACGGCACCGCCCTGGGCGGCATCGCCGGGCTGGCCTTCTGCTTCGCCCTCGGGCGCATCGGCCGCTTCGGCGCCCGCGCCACGGCGGCACTCGTCGGTCTGGCCGGGTTCGTGACCGTCGCCCTGGTGCCGTTCCTGAAGTACCCCGCCAATCCGCCCGCGGTCGGTGACCCGGCCACGCTGAACCAGCGCACCGCGCTGTTCTTCCTGATGATCGTCCTCAGCGTGCTGCTGGCGGTCGGGGCGGTACTGTTCGGAAAGAAGGCCGCTCTGCGCTGGGGCAACTGGAACGCCACCGTCGCCGCGGCGGGCGCGTTCGTCGTGGTCCTCGCCCTGGCGATGGTCTTCCTCCCGGCAGGGGGCGGACTCCCCGAGGGCTTCCCGGCCGATGTGCTGTGGGAGTTCCGGCTGGCGTCCATCGGGACCCAGGCCCTCCTCTGGGCCGGTCTGGGCCTGATCCTCGGAGAGCTCGCCGAGCGCGCTCTCGCGGCCGGGACATCCCCGGCAGGGGCTCCGGCGGAGCCGGCGGCCGCAGCCCACTGAGGCACAGCGCGAAGAGGGACCCGTCGGGGGCGCGCCCGGCGGGTCCCTCGCGTCTGCACGGCCCCGCCTTCGGTCGTCCGCAGACCACGGAACCCTCGGCCGTCCGCAGTCGGCGGACGGTCAGAGCAGGTCGTCGTCGGTGAACCCCAGCAGCGGGATCCCGTCCGCGTGCTTGGTCGATCCGCTGAGGGTGTGCTCGGCCCAGATGATCTTGCCTTCAGGGGTGTACCTGGTGCCCCAGCGCTCGGCGATCTGGGCCACCAGGAACAGTCCACGGCCGCCCTCGTCCGTCGTGGCCGCGTACCGCAGATGCGGCGAGGTGCTGCTCGCGTCGGCCACCTCGATGGTCAGCCCCTGGTCGTGCAGCAGCCGCACCCGGATCGGATCCGATCCGTAGCGGATGGCGTTGGTGAGCAGCTCGCTGAGGATCAGCTCGGTGCCGAAGCACAGCCCGGTGAGGTTCCATTCGTCCAGCTGCCTGACCACCGCGGCGCGCATCCCGGCGACGGCGCTGGGATCACTGGGCACGTCCCACTCGACGACCCGGTCCGGTCCGAGCACCCGGGTGCGGGCGATGAGCAGCGCCACGTCGTCCTTCGGGCGGGTCGGCAGCAGGGCCTCCAGCACGGCCCGGCAGCTGTCCTCCGGCGGACGGTCCGGGTGCGCTAGCGCCTCCCGCAGCAGATCGATGCCGACGTCGATGTCCCGAGTGCGGTCCTCGATCAGGCCGTCGGTGTAGAACACCAGCTGGCTGCCCTCGGCCAGCTCCAGCTCCGCCGTCTCGAACGGCATACCGCCCAGCCCCAGGGGCGGGCCCGCCGGGAGCTCCGGGAACTCGACCTTGCCGTCCGGGTGCACCAGCGCGGGCAGCGGATGCCCCGCGCGGGCCATGGCACAACGCCGCGACACCGGGTCGTAGACCGCATAGAGGCACGTGGCCCCGGTCATCCCGGAGGCGCCGGCGGCGCCCGGCTCGTCCTGGTCGATACGTCCGACCAGATCGTCCAGGTGACCGAGCAGCTCGTCGGGCGGCAGGTCGAGCGTCGAGAAGTTGTGCACCGCCGTACGCAGCCGTCCCATGGTCGCGGCCGCGTGCAGGCCGTGTCCGACGACGTCCCCGACCACCAGGGCGACCCGGCTGCCCGGCAGCGGGATCACGTCGAACCAGTCGCCGCCCACGCCCGACTGCGCGGGCAGATAGCGGTGCGCCACCTCGACGGCGCTCCGCTGGGGAAGGGTGCGGGGGAGCAGGCTGCGCTGCAGCGTCACCGCGAGGGCGTGCTCACGGGTGTAGCGGCGGGCGTTGTCGACGGACACGGCCGCGCGGGCGACCAGCTCCTCGGCCAGGGACAGGTCCTCCTCCTCGAACGGGCCGGGCTTCTCGGACCGCCAGAAGTTGGCCACGCCCAGGACGACGCCGCGCGCCTGGAGCGGCACCGTGATCAGCGAGTGGATGCCGTACTCGACGATCTCCTGGGCCCGCTCCGGGTCCTGGGCGTGCCAGCCCGGCGCATCGGACAGATCGGCCACCACCACCGCCCGGCCGCTGCCGAGCCCACGGGCCATCGGTGTGGACGGCAGGAACTGGATCAGCCGGTCCCGCGGATAGAGCGGATGGTCGTCGCGGATGCCGCTGACCGCGGTCCGGCGCATCCCGGAGCTGCCGCCGTTGGGCTCCTCCCCGTTCAGGACGGGGTCGGCGAGGTCCACGGTGACGAAGTCGGCGAACCCCGGGACCGCGACCTCGGCCAGTTCCTGCGCGGTGCGCCGTACGTCGAGGGTGGTGCCGATGCCCACACCGGCGTCGTACAGCAGCTTGAGGCGTTTGCGGGCCACCTCCGCCCGTCCGGTCAGCGCCTGGAGCTCCGTGGAGTCGCGGATGGTCGCCACGGCGCCCTTGGGGCCGCCGTCCGTGTCGGTGGGCCGCTGGTTGACCACGAGCAGCCGGTCGCCGGCCAGGTGCACCTCGTCGCTGGCCGTGCGGCCGGAGGACAGCAGGTCGGCCGTGCCCGGGTCGAGTCCGGGCAGGTCCGCGATGAGCTGCCCCTCCGCGCCCGCCTTGAGGTTCAGCAGCCGTCTGGCCTCGTCGTTCGCCAGCATGAGCCGACCGTCTCCACTGACGATGACCACGCCCTCGCGGACGGCGTGCAGGACCGCGTCGTGATGCTCGTACATGCTGGTCATCTCGGCGGGATCGAGCCCGTGCGTCTGCCGCTTCAGCCGTCTGGTCGTCAGCGCGGTGCCGGCGGTGGCGAGGGCGAGGGCGGCCGCGCCGGTGCCCAGGATGACCGGCAGCTGCTGGTTCACGGGGCTGGTGGCGCTCTTGACGGTGAGGCCCGCCGAGACCAGGGCGACGACCTGGCCCTTGCGGTCGTTGACCGGCACCACCGCCTGGACCTCGTCACCGAGAGGTCCCTTGACGCTCTCGGTGAGGACCTTGCCCTGGAGCGAGGGCTCGATGGTGCCCACGAACCGCTTCCCGATCCGTTCCGGCAGCGGATGGGTGTACCGGATGCCGTTGGTGTCCATCACCACGATGAAGTCCATCCCGGCGGCCTTCCGTGCCTCCTCGGTCAGGGGCTGGAGGACACGGGAGGGATCCGGGAGTTTCAGCGTGGCCAGCAGGCCGGGGGAGTGGGCGAACGTTTCGGCGACCGACACCGAGCGGGCACGGGCCGCACGGTCGACGTCGTGCCGCGTCTGCAGCACCAGCGCCAGGATCGCTCCGAAGACGAGCAGAATGATGACCGCCACCTGGAGGACGAAGACCTGCCCGGCGACGCTCCTGGGGCGCCTTTCGATCAGTGGCCGAACCGACACGCCCCGCAATCGGTCGAAGCGCCTGATCACGCTGTCCTTTCTAGCACCAGGGGGACTATTGCGGCCATAAGCGATGCGCCGGACATCCGAGTCTTCCGCCCTCGGTCCCGTCCGGGCCGGACTTTGGTCCCCGCCCGCTCCGGACCTTGGGCCTCGTTCTCTCCGGACCTCCGGCCTGGCAGTCGGGGCTCGGCACCGGGCCGTGGCACCCCGTCCCGGCCCGGTTCCGTCCCCTTTTCCCGGCCTGCTTCCTTCATTCCCACCTGGTTCCGCTCTGTCACTCCATACGGACGTGTATCGCCATCTCGTCGTCACCCGGGCTGCCCTCCACCTCGAGGGTGACGCCGGTCCAGGCGCCGTTCGGCAGGTTGAGCGCGGGCGTCGTCGTCTCGCCGATGATCTTGTTGCCGAGGGAGGGGTAGAGATCGTTGGAGTCTCCCCGGTTCCCGCGGCCGAAGATGCCGGCGAGATCGCGGCGGCCGTCGGCCTGGAGCAGTTCGATCGCGAGGCGCTTCTCGATGTTCACATCGGGTATCGCCTCGTCGACGACGTACACGGCCACGCCTTCGTCGGGCAGGAACGCGTCCTGTCCGCGCCGGCGACGGTACTCGGCGAGGATGTACTGCGTCTCCGACATGGTGTCCGGGTTCTGGATGAAGGCCATGTTCCCGCCTTCCGCGGCCGGGCGCAGGACGAAGTCCTTCGTCGTCTCCGTGATGCTCTCCGGGCTCGCCCAGCCGTGGAACATGCGCAGCATGCCGTTGGGGAACACCGGCCGCAGGCCCGAGTTGCCCCAGGAGCCCGACGCCATCAGGCAGTAGTTGCCGAGGCCGTTCGACTGCGTCGCCTCCAGCGGGCCGGTGTCGTAGTAGTCGGCCCAGCGCGCCGCCAGATGGCCCCATTCGTGTGCGCACACACCCATGGCGCAGTCCTCCGGGACCGTGAGGAAGGTGTGGACCTCCAGGCCGGGCGCGACCTCGACGCCTCCGGGGACGCCCCATTTGACGCTCCAGATGTCCTCGCGGCTCAGGGTCTGCTCGGCTCCGCTCCCGGCGTGCACGATGAACAGCGCTGTGACGATCTTCTCGTCGAGGACGTCGAAGGGCCTGAAGTCGACTCCCTCGGCCAGTGCGATCCTCACGGCGTCGCGGGCCATTCCCTGGGAATTGCGGGGGAATCCCTCCTCGTTCATCCCGGAGTTCCCGTCGGCGTAGAAGGAGAGGGGCTGGGGGAGCCGGAACCAGCCGTGGACCTCGCCCTGGATGTCGATGCCGGAGTCCGCGGCCGCGGCGAATCCGCTCACCAGGCGGTAGAAATCCCGCATGCTCCCGGTCGGCAGGGAATCCAGGCTGAACAGCAGCTGCTGGAAGTGCCCGACGCGACGATTCGGGTCGTGCGGGTGATCGGGGAAATCGACGAGCAGGACGAGGGTGCGGACGGCGCCTTTCAGCCGCCGGGTCGGCCGTGTGATCAGCTGGCGGCCGGAGGCCGGTCCGAGCTCCATTTCCCCGTCGTCGAGGCCGATCAGCTTCTCGCCCCGCCGGAGCGAACGCCAGCCCTGGTAGAAGGCCTCGAAACCGGTGCCCTTGGGCAGTCGGCGCGAGTCGAGCAGTTCGAGATACCGGGTGTAGAGCTGAGCCAGCGCATCGGGCGACAGGGGCACCGGGCAGGCTTGCGCAGAGGCGGTTGCGTTGATTCTGGGGCGCATAGTCGTAAGCCGCATGGCGACCACTCACTTGCTGGGACGGATGGGTTGCGCTTGCTGAAGCGGATACGTTGAGGACGTAAATGTACGTCGTCCGTTTATGCTGTACACATTCAGGCTCCGCCCGATTTCCGGCTCCGTCAAGGAGAGGCGATCACCGAGAGGCGGCGATGTTCCATGGACGAGACCGATCCGCCGGCCGGGCGGCGCACCGGAGGAGATCCGCCCTCCGCCAGGGGCCGCCTGACGCGTGAGCGGGTTCTCGGTACCGCTTTCCGGATCGTGGACGAGGAAGGTCTGGAAGGCCTGAGCATGCGCCGCGTCGCCGACGAGCTGGGCGTCGAGACCATGGCCCTCTACCGGTACACACCGAGTAAGGACGACCTTCTCGACGGGCTCGTCGAGACGCTCTTCCTGGAGCTGGAGCGCGAGCTGACGGGCGTCCCCGGGACCGTCCGGACATGGCGGCAGGAGCTGACCGGCATCGCGCTGGCGATGTACCGGGTGGCCCTCACCCATCCCCATGTCATGCCGCTGGTGGCCGTCCGGCCCTTCACCGTCCCGCTGACCCGGCGGCCGCCGGCGGTGCTGCGCGTCCATGAGCGGGTGCTGGACGTCCTGTACGACGCGGGGCTGGCGGACGACGCCGCGGTGCGGCTGTACCGGGCGTTCATCTCCTGGGTGCTCGGCTACGTCCTCATCGAGCTGCGCGAAGTCGTGGACAGTCCGGACGAGACGGAGCCCGCGTTCCGGCTCGGCCTGCACCGCCTGTCCGTCAAGGAGTTCCCCCGGCTGCGGGCGCTGGGCGCGGGCCTCGCGCTCCGGGGCGGTGAGGAGCAGCTGGCCGCGGGCGTCGACGTGCTCGTCGGCCGCTTCGCGCCCGGGGACTGATCATCGAGCCTCGCGCGCGGGCGGGTGTGGACGGCTCCCTGCGCACGAGCGGGCGTGGTGGGCGGGGCACTCCGGACGCGAGCGGTCTGCCACTGAGCGATGCGGGGCCCGCGGCACCGGCGGGGCGGAGGCAGGGCGGGGAGGGGATCCGGCACCGGCCGGCCGCGCCCCGCCCCGGCCCTTCGCCCATGAACCGACCGCCGCTCCGTCCGGGCAGCTCGGCGGTTCAGCCCACCCAGCCGCCGGTGAGACCGAGCACCGCCGAACCGTCCAGGTCGGCGAGCTTGGTGCCGGTGAAGCCGCGGGCCCAGTCGGAGGTCTGGAGGCGGAACCCGGGCCGGTCCGCGGTGAGCGCCTCCATGACGGTCTCGGCGACTTCGGCCGGGGTCTGCGCGCCGCTGAGGAACTGCGCGATGGTGCGGTCGACGTAGGCCTGCAGCGCATCGGCGTACGGGCCCGCGGTGGCCACTTCGCGCTCCAGGTCGAGGCCGAGATTGTTGACGAACTCCGTGGCGACGGCGCCGGGTTCGATGACGGAGACGGTCACGCCGACCTTTGCCGCGACCGGGGCCAGGCTCTCCATGTAGCCCTCGACGGCGAACTTGGCGGCGCAGTAGGCCTCGTTGAAGGGCTGTCCGATGATCCCGCCGACGCTGGTGACGGTGATCAGCCGTCCGCCGGACGCGCGCAGGTGGGGCAGGGCGGCCTTCGAGACATGGAGGACGCCGAAGAAGTTGACCTCCATGACCTTGCGCACGTCCGCCACCGATTCGTTCTCGAGTGTGCCGACGTGTCCGGCTCCCGCGTTGTTGACGACGGCGTCCAGACGCCCGTGATCGGCGATCACGCCCTCCACGGCGGCGGCGACGGAGGCCTCGTCCGTGACGTCGAGCTGCCGGATGTCGAGCTCGACGCCTGCCTCGGCGGCGGCCTTGCGGAGCGCGTCGGCCCGGCTGGTGTCGCGCAGGGTCGCCACGGTCCGCCAGCCGGCCCGGGCCGCGGCGACGGCGGCGGCCAGGCCGATGCCCGACGAGGTGCCCGTGATCAGTACGACCTTGGAAGTCATGGGGGTGGCCTTTCTCGTGACACCGAGAATTTCAGTGCGTGTACACACACCTTAAGCGTTATGTGTGCGTACACGCAAACGGTAGGCTCGGGGCATGGTGAAGAAGAAGCTCACACAGGCCGAGATGTCGGTGGCCGACCATGCCTTCTACGGCCTGGTCTGGGCGGGCACGGTCCTCACCGAACGCGTCGACCGTGCCCTGATCAAGGCGCACGACCTGCCCGTGTCGTGGTTCGAGGTCATGCTGTGGCTCGCCTCCAGTCCGGACCCGGTCCCGGCGTCCGTGCTCGGCAACAGCACGATGCTCAGCCGCAGCCAGGTGTCCCGCGTCGTCGACGCGCTCCAGGGCCGCGGGCTGGTCACCCGCACCCCGTCCCCGCGGGATGCGCGCTCCGTCGAGGTCGCCCTCACGCCCGAGGGCCGAGAACTCTTCGCCGCGGCCGACGACACCCGCCGCGCCTGTCTGGGCCCCGTCTTCACCGACATCCTCGACCCGGACGACCTCGCCGCCCTCAGCACCGTGTGGCGGAAGCTCAAGGCCCACAAGGAGGCGCTGGACGCTTAGGGGTGTCCGGTGGGTCAGGGCCGGGCCCGGCCCGACTGGCGCCGCGGCTTGCGGCGTTGTCGTCGGTCGCCGATGCTCCGTACGGACTCCCTCCTTCTTCGACTCCTTCGACGGGACCGGCAGGAGGCCGACGTCCTGGCGGGCTTCTTCGACGGCAGTGGCGGGACACCGCCTATGCCGCCGCAGCGGCGGCCGGTTCAGGGGCGCGCAGAACGAGCCGGTCACCCTGCCAGCGGGCGCACAGCCGGCGGTCGTGGCTGACCACGACCACGGCACCCGGGAACGAGGCGAGTGCCTCCTCCAGTTCCTCGGCCAGTGCGGGGGAGAGGTGGTTGGTCGGCTCGTCCAGCAGCAGTACGTCGGCCGGCTCGGTGACCAGCCGGGCCAGCGCCAGCCGCTGCCGCTGCCCTGCCGACAGGGCGCCGACCGCGGTGGTGAGCCGTTCGGGGGCGAACAGCCCGAGCGACTGCAGCCGTTCGGTGTGCTCCTCGGGCGCGCCGGGGCGGCCCTCGGCAAAGGCCCCGAGGAGCGTGCGACGGGGCGGTCCCGCATCGGTCCGCTGGGCCAGCAGTCCGGTCCGGCCGCGCCGCACGACGTGCCCGCGGCCGAGGGTGACGGTGCCGGCGAGGACTCCGAGCAGGGTGCTTTTGCCGGCCCCGTTCGGGCCTGTGACCAGGAGCCGGCCGCCGGCCGGCACGGCCAGATCCACGGGCGCCAGCCGCCCCGCCACCAGCACACCGTCCGCCGCGAGAACCGGCCGGTCCGCACCGTGCGGTCCGGTGGCGGCCGGTGCGCCGACGGTGGTGCGCGGCACGGCGGTGAACCGCAGTGGCGCGGCCGGCGCGGGCACCGGCCGGGCCAGCAGCCGTCCCAGCCGCTCCTCGGCGTTGCGCACCCTGCTCGCCAGGGACTGCTGCACCCGGCCGGCCGCACGGTCGTAGGCCATCTTGTTGCCGTCCTTCATGGCCCGGCCGGGGGCCACCCGACGGGCGGTGACCGCGGCGGACTCCCGCAGCCGGTCCACCTCCGCGCACCACGCGGCGTGGGCCTGGGCGCGGCGCTGCCGTTCGGCGGCGCGCCCGGCGAGGTAGCCGGCATAGCCGTTGCCGTAGCGGACCGTGCGGTGCAGGTCGCCGTCGACCTCCAGCAGGGAGGTGGCGACGCGTTCGAGGAACTCCCGGTCGTGGGGGACGGCGACGGTGATGCCGCGACGGGCGCGGAGGTGCTCCTCCAGCCAGGTCAGGGCCGCGTGGTCGAGGTGGTTCGTGGGCTCGTCGACCAGCGGCACCTCGGGGGCGGAGGCCAGCAGGGCGGCCAGCCGGAGCCGGACCTGTTCGCCGCCGGAGAGGCCGCCGACGGTGCGGTCGCGGGGCAGTCCGAGCAGTCCCAGGCCGTGGGACGGCCGGCGACCGGCATGCTGCGCCCGCACAGAACCCCTGCCGACGCGAGCCGGAAGCGAGCGCAGCCGTCCATGCTCAGTGCCGTCCATGCTCAGCCGGGGCGGATGTTCCTGTTGTGATGGAAGGCGTTGTCGGGGTCGTACTTGGCCTTGACCTCGGCCAGTCGCCGGTAGATGCGATCGCCGTATGCCTCTCGAACGCGGCTGGTGTCGTCGGCATCGAGGAAGTTGACATAGACGCTGTCGACGCGGTGCGGCTGGAGGGCGTGGAGGAACCGTCGGGCCCACGCGGTCTCGGCTTCCGCGTGCTCGCCGGACTCGTCAGGGGACCACACGGCGTCGATGACGATGTTGTGGGTCACGTCGCGACCGGCGTAGGCGGTGGCGTCGTGGGGAACCCGGGCGACGGCGCCGCCCATGTGGAACATCGCCGAGTACGACCGGGGCGAGCCGGCCCTGTAGGCGTGATCGGCGATGACGGCGACGGCGTCGTCGGAGAGGCCGGCGAGGTTGGTGGCCTTCCAGTAGTAGTGCCACCCGTGAAGGACGGTGTCGTCGGTGGCGCGCTGGAAGGCGGCGTACGGAGTGGGGGCGAGCAGGTCCACGAGCGGCGTCCCGAACTGCCGGAGAGCCCGCACCGCCCGCTCGCCGTCGTCGACGGCGCCGGCGTAACAGCAGATGACGGCGACGGCCGGCCGCCAGTGCAGATTCTCGGGGATGACCGGCAGTGGGGGGACGGTGCCGAGCCTGACGACGGTGCCGAGTCCGTCAGGTGCTTCGGCGGCGAAGTCCTGGTAGAAGCGCAGCACGTCGGTGGTGTCGTCGGCCGTCCAGAAGACGGGTCCGGCCATGACGGTCGGGCCGACGGGGTGCAGTGCGAACCGGAAGGCGGTGACGACGCCGAAGTTGCCACCGCCGCCTCGCAGCGCCCAGAAGAGATCGGGGTGGTCGTCGGCGGACGCCCGGACGATGCTGCCGTCGGCGGTGACCACCTCGGCGGCCAGCAGATTGTCGACGGTGAGCCCATGTGCGCGCATGAGGAAGCCGATGCCGCCGCCGAGAGTCAGCCCGGCGACGCCGGTGTGGCTCACGATGCCGCCGGTGGTGGCCAGACCGTGAGCCTGCGTCTCGTGGTCGACGTCGCCCCACAGGGCGCCTCCCTGCACCCCGGCGGTGCGGCCGACAGGGTCTGTCCACACGGCCCGCATCGCCGAGAGGTCGATGACGATCCCGTCGTCGCACACCGCGGTGCCGGCCACGTTGTGGCCGCCGCCCCGAACGGCGATCTCCAGATCGTGGTCACGGGCGAAGCGCACGGCTGCGGCCGCGTCGGCGGTCCCGCTGCAACGGGCGATCACTCGGGGGCGCCGGTCGACGGCGCCGTTCCACACCGCCCGGGCGGTGTCGTAGTCGACGTGGTCAGCGGTGATCAGCTCGCCCCGGAACCCGTCGATCTCCATGGCGATCGCCTCCTCGCTCGGGTGTAGCGGCCCACGTGCTCGGTGATCTCGTCGTCACCTCCTCGTGTCCCGACATCCATCGCATCACCGGGGGCCGCGGCCGGGAAGTCAAGAATCTGGACTTCAGGGCCGGAGGCAGGGGTGGGACACTGGCGTCGTGCGCAGCTACGGCCAGTACTGCCCCATCGCCCGCGGCGCAGAGATCTTCGCCGAGCGCTGGACGCCGCTGATCATCCGCAACCTGCACCTGGGCTGCGGAAGCTTCAGCGAGATCCTGGAGGGCGCCCCCGGGCTCTCACGCACCCTGCTCTCGCAGCGGCTCAAGCAGCTCGAACGGCTCGGCATCGTCAGGTCGGCACCCAAGCCCGACGGGCGCGGAAGCCGCTACGAGCTCACTCTGGCGGGTCACGAGCTGTTCAAGGTCTGCGTGTCGCTCGGCGAGTGGGGTGCGGCCTGGCTCGAGATCGCCCCCGAGCACCTCGATCCCTTTGTGGCGCTGTGGTCGATGTGCAACATGCTCCGCCGGGACCGGCTCCCGGATCGGCGCGTCGTCGTCCGCTTCGACTTCACCGGCCGCCGGCGCCCCGAGCGGTACTGGCTGCTGATCGAACACGGGGAGACCGAGATCTGCAAGACGTACCCCGGCCTCGACGAGGACCTCTACATCACGGCGGAAGCCGAAGCCTTCGTCAAATGGCACGCCGGCCGGCAGACCTGGGCCGAAGCCACCCGCGACCGCCGCATCCAACTCCACGGCCCCTCCTGGCTCGTACGGGCGTTCCCCACCTGGAACGCCGGCAGCGCCTTCGCCCACATCAAACCGGTCTCCCGAAGCGTCTGAAGGTTGTCGGCGAGCACGGTGGAAGCCGTCGGTGGTCCCCGCGAAACCGACGCCGTCAACACCCGCCGCCAGAAACGTGTCGTGCCGTTCGCACCAGCCCCCGGAACGGACGGAACCACAGGCCGGCACCGCGGGGTTCGTCCTCGAACGCGGTGAGTACGAACAGCTGCCGGCCGTCCTCGCCCACGTGGAAGTACTCGGCCACGGGTGCCGGGGACGACGGGGTGGCATGGGGTCGTTCGGACAACTCGTCGGCAAGCGACCGGGCCACCGCGGCGTCCTCGGTGTCGTACCACGCGGCGGTGAAGCCGCGGGCCGTTCCGTCTCGCCGTACGGCGGAGCGGTAAGGCGCGTAACGGCCGGGCGGATCGGCCGAGTAGAGCGCCTGGATGGTGCGGCCGAGGGTCTGCTGGTTGCGCGGGTCGGCGGCGAAGGACCGGTGTGCGCCCGAACTCGTCCACTGGGCGAAGTTGAGGATGGTCCGTCCGTCGGAGCCTTCCAGGCAGTGCCGCGCGAGGTAAGCGGCCGGCAGCCGGGTCTCCTCCCAGGCATCCATGACGCCGGCCATCACCTTCCGCTGTGGTTCGGGCCCCTCCGTGTGCCACAGCGAGGCCAGGACGAGACCCGCTTCCGGGCGGGCAGGGCTGGGCAGTGCGACCGGCGACAGGCCGGGATCAATGGTGGTCATGACGCCAGCCTCCGACCTCAACTGCGGTTGAGGTCAAGCTCCATGGCTGCATCGGATCAGCGATCCGGTGATCTGAGGGAACCGGCGTGGGCGGAGCCGGAGCACCGGCTCCGAGTCCTGCGACCGGCGCCGGGACAGCGCTTGTCGGTGACGCTCCCCGATACGGCCGCAGGCGGCAACCAGGTCCACGGCAGCCGTCCTTCAGCCGGTCCCGGACACGTCGTGCGGGACGCCGGTGGGCGTCGCCGCGCGGAAGGTGGCGAGCAGGGCCCGGGCCTGCGGGCTGTCCGCGTCGAAGAACTGCGTGGCCGGCGCGGGCGACACTGCTGTTCCGTGCATGCGGACCTCGTGACAGCTGAAGCAGAAGGCCGCCTCCCACACCGGCTGGTGGAGGGACTCCTCGTACGCCCGGATGCTCCAGCCCGGCGCGAAGCCGCAGCGGTGCTGCCGGCCGACGGGCAGGTCTTCGATCAGTGCCAGGACGTCGGAGGCTTCGTCGTCGGCCCAGTGGGCGACCGTCCTGCCGGGGTACGGGGCGCCCCGCTTGGCCGGGAGGGCGGAAATCCGCACGACCTCGATCAGTACGGTGGCGGCGACGGCCTCGGCGGGGAGTTGCATGGAACACAGTGTGCCTTCCGTCGCGACCGGCACGGCACGGGCGGTGCGCCCCGTGAACACCGCGACGGGAGGCCCGGCCGGCGGCGTCGAGCACGTCGGGCTGCGCACGATGGAAGGCCTACGACGGCCACGGCACGCCCTCGACGGTTTTGCCTGGTGGACCAGGACTTCCCGCACATGTGAGCCCGGCGTGGGCCCGTCCCCGCTGCGAACCTCGGATGCCTAGGCGTCCGGCTGGCCGTCCGGGTTCGGCGGTGGCCACTGGCGCGGCGTGCCCGGTGAGAGATGGTCCACGACCTCGGCCAGCTCCTCGCAGGCGCGTTCGATCTTCTGGCGGATGCCGATCTGCTCGCTGATGATCGCGGAGAGCAGCAGACTCGTGAGCGCCGCCGACCCGTTGAGGGCCTGCAGATTGACCATGACGGCGACGACGTCGTGGCCTGCGAACGGCCCGAGCTGGTCGGTCGCCGCCGTGATCGCCGTGACGGACACGATCAGCGTGCACGGCGCGGCGCCCGGCAGCTGGAAGCGCAGGGCAGCCCAGACGAGCACCGGGAAGACGAGGAACAGCAGGGCGAGCTCGCTGCGGGTCGCCGTCAGGGATGCGGCGACACAGGAGACCAGCAGGGCGGCCGCCTCGGCCCACCGGTACCCGGGGACGTCCTTCGGCAGGCGGAACCTGTACCCGGCCAGCAGCAGGGGCGCCACGACCAGGACGCCCATCGCGTCGCCCACCCACCACGCCGACCAGACCGGCCAGAAGCCGTTCGACGGCAGCGTGCCCGTGACCAGCTGCACGCCGGCTCCCACAGTGGCGCTGATCAGCATTCCGGCGAGGGCACCGAGGAACACCAGCGCCAGCCCGTCCCGCAGCCGGTCCAGCTCGGTACGGAAGCCCACCCGGCGCAGCATCAGATACGCGCACACGGGAGCGAGCGTGTTGCCCGCCACGATCGCGACGGCCGTCGTCTGCAGGGGACTGAGCGTGAGGACGACGAACACGGTCCCGAGGGCGATCCCGGGCCAGATCCGCAGCCCCATCCAGAAGAGGCAGCAGAGCGCGATCCCCGTGGGCGGCCACAAGGGACTCACGATCGCGTCCCCGACGACGAGCTGTTCGAGCAGGCCGATCCGCGCACCGGCGTAGTAGGCGACGGCGACCGCGAGTATCTGGAGGACGGCTACGGAAAGCCGTCGGAATCGGGCGGTAGGGGCCACATCAGCCATCACACAACGACTCCCACCGCACGGCACGGCGTGACACGCGTGCCGGCGCCCGCGCCCTGCCTCACGAGGGGCCGCCCGGCGCCGCCTCGTGCCGCAGCACCAGGACCGCGGCGTCATCGGTGTGCCCGGTGTACTCGGCCACCCGCAGCACCTGGTCGGCCAGTTCGCCGGGATCGGACCCGGCCCCTGCGGAGACCAGGCGCGCCACCTGGGACAGGCCCGCCTCGACGGGGTACGACGGCCCCTCGACCACCCCGTCCGTGAGCAGCACGCAGGCACCCGCCTCGCTCAGCCGCCGCCTGGTCACCGGGTACACCTCCCCGGCCTGTATGCCGAGGGGCGGACCGCCGTCGTCGTCGGAGACGCTGACATGCCCGTCCAAGGTGGCCCAGACGGCCGGTATGTGCCCGGCGCGGGCGCTCTCCAGCTCCCAGGTGAACGGATCGAAGCGCAGATAGCTGCAGGTGGCGAACAGCCCGCAGTCCACCGACAGCAGGAGGTCGTTGGCCCGGCTCAGGACCTCGCCGGGATCCTTGGCGGTGGTCGCCACCGCGCGCAGGCCGATGCGCACCTGCCCCATGAACGCGGCGGCCTCGACGTCGTGGCCCTGCACGTCGCCGATGGAGAACCCCAGGGACCCGTCGGGCAGCAGGAAGCCGTCGAACCAGTCGCCGCCGATGTCGAGGCCGTGGCGCGCGGGTGTGTACCGGGCCGCGGTGTGCAGCCCGGGGAGGTCGGGCAGCCTCCGCGGGAGCATGTCGCGCTGCAACGCCTCCGCCAGCTCCACCCGGGCCCTCTGCAGCTCGGCCCCGTGCCGTGCCTGCGCGGTGAGACGCCGGAGAGTGGCCAACAGCTCGTCGGCGCTCTCCGACCGCGGGGGACGACGCCACGTCATGGGCCGCTCCGAGGTGCCGCCTGCCGATGTCTCGCTGTGAGGGAATCACCCACACCCCTGCACACGATACGTCCGCCCCATGATCCGTGCTTGCCGACGCCGGGGGGCCTCCCGGGCGGGCCGCTCCGGCGGCGTACGCCGCCGGGCCCGGCGGCGGCGCGTCGGCTTAGGCTGGGGTACCGACGACGTGGAGGTGCGGCATGGCGCGCAACCACCACTTCCACCTCGACCACGGCAGCCATTCGATCACCGTGCACGTCGGCCCGGGCCGGACGGGCGGGATCGAGCTCCTGGTCGACGGCAAAGTGGTCGCGTACCGGCGCGAGCACGGCAAGGGCACCACCGTGCTGGCCGGTGAGCTGCCGGAGGACCCGGCCCGCTCCTTCGTCGTCCGGGTCCACCAGTCCCATCTCGTGCGCTCCAAGCCCGGGTGCACCCTGGAGCTGGACGGCGTGGAGCACCCCATGCCGGAGCGGTACGAGAACTTCTGAGGCACCTCCGCCGCACTCCCTCCGCCCCTCGGCGAACCTCCGCGCCACCGGTGACCGTCAGGGTTCCGTCAACGCCCGTGCCCCGGCCGTCAGCAACCCGTCAGTACCCGTCACGGCCCCGCCCCTTCGGGAATAGCGTCATCGTCATGCCCCGGCACGCCTCCCCGCGCCGGGGCGCTCGACCTGGTGGCCGGTCCGGTGGCGGGCGCGTACCAGCTGTCGTTGGCCTCGGGCCACAACCTCGTCGGCCGCCCGCCGGTGGTCGCCGTCCGCGACGGAAACGCGCGGCTGCTGGTGCGCCGGGAATCGCTCGACGACATCCTCGGCCACGACGTCGGGCTGTGGCCGTACGGGCACCGTACGGCCACCTCCGGGCGGGCGAGGGACCGCCCGGAGGTACCCGGGCGCTCTTCCCGGCCGCTCGGCCGTGGCCCCGCGCCCGTGCCGGAAAGAGGGGCTCACCGTTGTCCCCGGCCGGCCGCGGGGGCACCGGAGCACAGCCACGCCGGTGCCCATGCGGTCCCGTTCACCGGGGCGGCCCGTGCCTACGCTGCTCGGCATGGACCTCGACGACGATCTCCAGCAGATGGACCGGGACGGCCTGGTCGTCGAGGTGCGGCGGTTGCGGGCCGGTATCCGGGTGTACCGGGACAGCTCGGGGCACGACCTGTGCCGGCACCATCCACGCCTGTGGGGACTCCTCCCCGAACGGGTCGATCCGGACGTGGCCGTACCCCCCTGGTCCCGGTTCCTCCGCGGCTGCGTGGCCTACCGGGAATCGCTCGACCGCGAGCTCCGGAACGCTCCCGTCGACGACCGGGAGTACCGCAGGGGGTCTCCGGCGGGCTTCCGGACGGGCCCGGCTCGTAGCGCTCATGCGGAGTCAGAACGAGTTTCCACTCCCGTACGGTGCATAGAGGTCCAGCAGGCGGATGCGTGCCACGTGCAGCCGGTGGGCCAGGACCCGGCCCACCCAGTGGCCCACCGACGAGCCGAACGCCGTGTCGGAATCCATCATCATGCGGACCGTCTCCGCGTCGAACTCATGGGTGCGCACCGGTGTCATCGCGTCGGCGCCCAGCTGCCACACATAGGGCGGGAACAGCCAGGACCAGCCGACGAGTTCACCGGAGCCCAGACTCTCGATCACGGCCGGGCGCCGGCCGGGAACGCGTATGTGCAGGTCGACGGTGCCGGAGCGGATGATCCAGAAGCGGTCCGCGCGGTGTCCCTCCTCGAAGATCCTCGCTCCCTCGGGGAAGTTGACCTCGCGCGCGAGGGCCATCAGCCGGGCACGGTGCTCCGCAGGCAGCACGGCTGCCATACGGGTGGGGGAAGGGCTGCTCATCGCGGGGCCTCCGTTTCACGTGCTCCTACTGGCCATGGTCGGCCGCCGGGCCGCGCGGCGCACGGCAGGGGGCGGAAGGCCGTCGGGCCCCTGGGAGCCTGACGCGACACGCGTGGCGACCTGGTCGGAAGGAGGCGTTCGTGGCCCGCGTTCCCGGTCGTTGGACGCCGTACGGGAACGTGGTCGTCGGACGCTGTACGGGAGGGTGCAGTACGGGAGGGTTGGTGACCCGTGGCCCCGGGAGGGCGGTGACCCGTAGCCCCTCAGCTCAGTACCGGCGCACGGTCCGCATAGGGGGCGGGGGGCTGCGGAATGCGCTCGATGGACGTCACATCGAGCGCGAGAGCCGCGGAGCGGGTGCCGAGCGTGCCGCGGCGGTGCCACGTACCGGACACCTGTACCCAGGTGTCGGCCGGCGGTGCCTCCACACCGTGCATCGCGACGGTGAGGGACTGCGAGTCGGCGGCGCAGCAGGACATCACCAGACGTGTGAGGTGCCAGCCGCCGTCTTCGCCCGGGGTGACGAACCCGGCCATGACGACGGTGCGCCCCTTGAGGCTCTGCCTGTCGTCCTGGCGGGCCCGGGCGATGAACTCGGTCAGGGAAAGGGGGACGGGGTTACCGGGCGGCAGCGGCTCGAAGCGGCTGTACTCCCCGATGTTCTTGGCATTGTCCCGCGCAGCCGTGTACGAGCCGAGTGCGGGGGGAGCGAAGAACAGCGTCGCCAGGGCGGGCAGCGCCAGCAGCCAGCCGATGCGCGGGGTACGCGAATGGTCGTGCCCGTGGTCCTCGTGTGCGTGCGCGTCCTCGTGGTCCCCGTGCGTGTGCGTGTCCCCGTGGTTCCCGTGGGCGTGCTCGTTCGCATGGTCGGGCTCGTCCACGAACCCCGTCCCAGGCTCCGCGCCGCGCCGCGAGGCCCGGTGCTCTGCGCGGCCGAGGCCCGGCAGCACGTCGCGTACCACGCCCACCAGCCCGGCGGCGAGCAGCACGGCTCCCGACAGCACGAGGAGCGGCTGGAGGCTCTCCTTCACGTACCGCAGATAGAGGTCACCGAAGAGCGAGATGCGCAGGACACCCGCACCGGCGAGCAGCAGGAGCACGGTCTGACCGAGGCGCTTCACAGCAGGCACCATCCCGTCGCGACGCAGCACAGCACGGCGACGACCGCCGTCGTGGTGGAGAATCGCACGGCGAAGGCCCGGCCGAACGTCCCCGCCTGAAGGGCGATCAGCTTCAGGTCGACCATCGGGCCCACCACCATGAACGCGAGTCTGGCGGTCGGCGAGAAGCCGGTCAGCGAGGCGGCGACGAAGGCGTCGGCCTCCGAGCACACGGCGAGCACGATGGCCAGGACCGCCAGGAAGAGCACGGACAGCCAGGGCGACCCGGAGAACGTCTCCAGCACCGAGCGCGGCACCGCGACGTTGAAGGTGGCCGCGGCCATCGCGCCCAGTACCAGGAATCCCCCGGCGTGGAGGAAGTCGTGCTGGAAGCCGAGCCGGAACTCCTCCCACTTGCTGTGCCCTTCCCGGTGCCCGGTGTGCCGGGCAGGCATGCGCAGCCAGTCCGCGCGGCCGAACCTGAGCCACAGCCAGCCCATGACGGCCGAGGTGGCCAGGGAGGCGACGAGGCGTGCGGCGACCATCTCGGGGCTGCCGGGGAAGGCGACCGCGGTGGAGACCAGCACCACGGGATTGACGGCGGGCGCGGAGAGCAGGAACGCGAATGCGGCGGCCGGCGTGACCCCGCGCCGGATCAGGCTTCCGGCGACCGGTACCGAGGCGCATTCGCACCCGGGCAGCACGACCCCGGCGGCACTGGCCACCGGGACCGCGAGGGCGGGCTTCCGCGGCAGGAGGCGGTTGAACACATGCGAGGGGACGAAGGCGTTGACCGCCCCCGAGATCAGCGTGCCGAGGATCAGGAACGGCAGTGCCTGGACGGTGATCGCCACACAGATCGTCTGCCAGGCCCGGAATCCCGGGTGGCCGAGCCATTCGTCGGCGTCCATCGCGCCGGCGAGCCCGGCGAGGAGGACGACGGCACACGCCCCGGCGAAGAGCAGGGGAGTCGGAAGGGACCGGCCGTGGGTGCGGTCGGCCGCGGGATATGGAGCGGTGTCACCCGGCGGAGCCGTCATCAGGTCGTCCGAGTTGGTCACGTCCGCTCCGTCACATCTGCTCCGGTGGGGGCTGCCCCGGTTGTCGGTGAGCAGGCATCACGATATCCGGGACATCCGCCGAACCCGGACAGCCCCTGCCTCGGACATGCGAACGGCCGTGTTCCCCATAGGTGGCCGGGCCGCGTTCCCCCATGGCGGCCGAGTACGGCCCGCCACGGGCGGGCCATCGCGTCCGGCCCGCCATGGGCGGACCACCGGGCGGCCGTCCGATGCCGGGCGGCCGCCCGGGACCGGGCGTGCGATCAGTCCTGCTGAACGGTGAGCGCGGCGAGCGCCTCGGCGATGTCGGTCTCCGCGCGCGCCTTGTCGACGCCGAGCGCGGTCAGCACGCCCGCGGCATCCTCGAACTCCAGCAGCGCGAGGAGGATGTGCTCGGTCCCGACGTGGTTGTGCCCCATGCGGAGGGCCTCGCGGAACGTCAGCTCCAGGACCTTCCGGGCGCCCGCGTCGTACGGGACGAGCTCGGGCACGGTGTCCGCGGCCGGCGGCAGGGCCTCGGCGGCGGCCCGGCGGACCCGGCCCAGCGGTACGCCCTGGGCGACGATCGCCTTGGCGCCGAGACCGTCCGCGTCGCCCACGAGCCCGAGGACCAGGTGCTCGGGGCGGATCTCGGCGTTTCCGGCGGCCCGGGCCTCGTTATGGGCGGACATCGCCACGTTCCTCGCCCGCGGGGTGAAGCGTCCGAATCCCTGGCTCGGGTCCAGGTCCGACGGCGCGCCCGGGTCCTTCGGCACGAAGCGCTTCTGGGCGGCCTGACGGGTCACCCCCATGCTCTTGCCGATGTCGCTCCAGGAGGCGCCGGACCGCCGGGCCTGGTCCACGAAGTGGCCGATCAGATGGTCCGCGAGTTCACCCAGGTGCTCTGCGGCGAGGACCGCGTCGGACAGCTGGTCGAGGGCGTCGGGGTGCACTTCCTTGATGGCTTCGATCAGTTCGTCGAGCCGTACCTGAGGGATCATGCGCACGGGTTCCGTCATGAGGCAACCTTAGGTTGACACCATGAGGCCGTCAACCCGAGGTTGACACTTCCTCGCCCCCTCCCTGGCCGGTGATCGCGACCAAAGGGAGCATTCAGTGGGAAATGCGGGCAGACGAGTGTAAGAGGGGAGGGGGGAACTCCCGGAGAGGCTCGCCATGCACTACGAAGCTCTGCGGATCTATCTGAACGACCACCTGGCCGGCGCGACCGCGGGTGTCGAACTCGCCCGTCGGCTGGCCCGGCGGCACCGGGCGTCACCGCACGCCGGTGAGCTGCGGCGGCTGGCGGAGGACATCGCGCAGGACCGCCGTGCGCTGATCGGGATCATGGGGGCGCTGGAGGTCGCCCCGCACCGTTACAAGATCCTCGCCGGCCGGATGGCGGAGTACGCCGGCAGGCTCAAGCCCAATGGGCGCTTCCACCGCCGCTCCGGTCTCGGCAATCTCATCGAGCTGGAGACGCTGAGGATCGGCGTCCAGGGAAAGTACCTGCTGTGGCGGGCACTGCTGCCGGTGGCCGCCGACATCGTGGAGGTCGACACCGCGCGGCTGGAGAAACTCATGGACCGGGCCACCGATCAGATGGCCGTCGTCGACGCGCTGCACGGCATCGCCGCCACGGGCATCCTCACGCACCGGCCGCCGCCGGGCGGCTGGCCCGGGCGCGAATGAGCGGCGCGTCGTCGTGGCCGGCGCGTCACCATACGGTCGGCCCCGCCAGCCACCGTGCGACGGCCTCCGCGATCGGCTGGCTGGTCTCCAGCTGGATGAAGCCGAACTGGCCGCCCTGGTTGCATTCCAGGAACCACCACGTGCCGTCCTCGTCCTCCGCGAAGTCGAACGCGCCGTAGGCGATGCCCGCCGCGGCGGTGTAGGCGTGCACGGCCCGGGCGATACGGTCCTGCACGTCGATCGCTTCCCAGGTGTGCCCGGTGTCGCCGAACCGTCCGTCGACCTGGCCCGGGGCGGATGTCTTCCTGGCGGCGAACAGTCTCCGGCCCACGCACGTCAGCCGGATGTCCGCACGCTTCTCGACGTACCGCTGGAGCATGGTCGGGCCGCTGGCGACGGATGAGAAGTCGGCGTCCGGCGCGACGCGGGTCGTCGGTATCGCCATCGGCGGATCGCCCGCCGGTGAGCCCGACACCGTCTTCACCACGATGTCCTTGTACTGCGCGGCGAACTGGCGCGCGATGCGGGGGAACGTCGTGATCAGCGTGGGCGGCACGGCGAATCCGCTGTGGTGCGCCACCCGGAGCTGCCACGGCTTGAAGCGGGCCTGGGCCGCGGCCGTCGGGTGGTTCATCCAGCGCGCCGCCGTGCCGTACAGCATGCCGTAGAGGGCCTGAGTGGTCTCCGCGGTGAGCCAGGGGGACGGATCGGCCGCCTGGGCGGCCGGCTCGCCCGGCCTGCGCACCCAGACGGAGCGCAGTCCGTTGGTGCTCACCAGGCGCCCGTTCGCCGACAGGTAGCCGTGGAAGTCCCCACGGACGTACTCGGCCGACAAGGACGCCTCGCCGGGGAGTTCGGCGGGGTCGAACCGCACGAGCGGTACGCCGCGCTCGTGCAGTTCGGCCACCACCAGGTCCGCCGTCACGTCCTCGGGGCAGGTCAGGATCAGCACAGTCATGGGCGTGTGCCGGGCGGATCAGTCGTCGAAGTGCGTCTTGGAGCCGGCCGTGGACGTGGTGGCTCCGTAGGCCAGGAGGATGGCCGGATCGCTGATGGCGGGACTTCCGTCGGGAAGAATGTTTATTTGCAGCATGGAGTCGTATGTATAGGGCGTGGAAACCGGTGAATCCGCCGCCGGCCGAGCGTAGTTCAACGCGAACGGTCGCATGTCGCTCCCTCAACTAACCAGTCTCACGGGGGTTGTTTACGCCCCATGGGTAACAGTACGTGTTTGCGGTGTAATGGTTTCAGGACTCTCCGTCACTAGAGGACGGCCCTGCCGCGGGGAAGGTTGACCAGGCAACGCACAGGAATGGCTCCGTCGCCCTGTGGAATGCCATGCGATCCGAAGATTCCGACATGGGCGACAAAGCATCCCAGCGTGAGCCTGTTGCGGCATGCTGTCATGTGCTCTGACGGCGGAATGATAAATTCCGCTCCATGGTGGCGGTGTGGCGAATTTCGCACTGAACTGGTGGGCCCAATGGGGGTGTTGGGGGGAAATCGCCGAGGTGGGGCGGAGGGGGGTAAGGGGTGCGAACCGGGAGCGGTCCGCACCGCGAGGCGGAGGCAAGGGTGCCGCCGGGGGTGTCAGCCGGCGGTTCGGGGGTCGGGCTTCCCGGTCGTCACCGGCACCGGACCGGCCTGGGCGAACGGGCCGGCCTCCTCTCGGGCGCTGCGTGCACCGGGGGAGAAGTCGCCGACGTCGTGGACCGGTTCGACGAGCGGCCCGAGGCGTCGCGCGGTGCTCGGTTCTCTGTCCATATGTCGATTCTGGCAGCGACGGCCCCGCCCCGCCGCTCCTCAATTCGGCCGCTACGGAGAGGGGGTGCCGATCCGTGCGAGGGCGTCCACGACGAGGCTCCAGAAGCGTTCGTGGTCGAGCCCGACGGCGACCCGGGTGTGGCAGCCGGGCGGTGCGGGGGCCCGTAGGTCCGTCACTGTCATGCCGCGGGTGAGGCTTCCGGTGAGTTCGATGTCCACGGGGGCCGGGCGCACTGTCATGACGTCCGGGTCGATCACATATGCGACGGCGCACGGGTCGTGCACCGGCGGGTGGGGGAAGCCCAGTTCGTGGTACGCCGCGCCGAAGAAGTCGAGCAACTCCAGGACGAACGTGGCGGGTCCGGTGCCGAGCGCGCCGATCCTGTCGAGCACGGCGGGCGTGGCCAGTGCCTGGTGGGTGAGGTCGAGCCCGACCATGGTGAGCGGCCAGTCCTCGTTGAAGACGATGTGCGCGGCCTCGGGGTCGACGAGGATGTTGAACTCGGCGACCGGCGTCCGGTTGCCCGTGTGGAATCCGCCGCCCATCAGGACGACTTCGCGCACCCGGGAGGCGATCCGGGGCTCCTTCCGCACGGCGAGCGCGATGTTCGTGAGCCCGGCGGTCGGCACGATGGTGATCTCACCCGGCTCGTGCCCCATCACCGTGTCGATGATGAGGTCCACGGCGTGACGGCCGTCCAGTCGCAGCGTCGGTTCGGGCAGCACCGGTCCGTCGAGCCCCGTCTCCCCGTGGATGTCCGGCGCCGTCATCGGCGTCCGCACGAGCGGGCGCGGGCAGCCCGCGGCGAAGGGCACCCCGGTGATTCCCGCGACCCTCGCCACGGACAGCGCGTTGCGCGTCACCTTCTCCAGGGTCTGGTTGCCGACGACGGTGGTGACGGCGACCAGTTCGATGTCGGGGCTGCCGTGCGCCAGAAGCATCGCGATCGCGTCGTCGTGTCCCGGATCGCAGTCGAGAACGATCTTCCTGGCCACCGCGGAACCCTTCTGCTCGCCGCCGATCCCCGGTCGGGTCCCGTACGGGCCCGCCTCATACCGAACGATGTGCCGCCCACCGGGACACGCCTCGGCCGTGTCCGTGCATGTGCCGACCGGGGGCTGTCGACCGGGGCGCCTGGCGGACGTCCTTCGGCCCGCTCGCGCCCGGCGTGGGTGATTTCCGGCCAAGCCCGCGAACCTGCTGGGAACGGCTCCTGTTCGCCCCCGAGACCGGAGTGGGGCGGGGGAGTGGTCCTGCGTGGCGTCCGCAGTGCGCTGTGCGAGGTCAGGGCAGATGGCTGATCAACAACCCCCGCTGGACGGAGCATAAGTGACCAGCCGGTAGCTTCGAGCGACTCGTGAGTGAGCGGTCCCCTCGACGACCGTCGCTCTCCCCACCGTGACCTCGAAGGACGAACGTGTCCCGCCACCGGCTCCGCCGTTCCGGGCGACTGCTCTCCAGCACGACCGCCCTCACCGCACTTCTCACCGCGCTCTGCGCCGCACCGGCGCAGGCGACCGGTCCCGCCGCCGGCAACACCCGGGCGAGCAGCCCGACTCCGCATCTCGACGCCGTCGAGCAGAGCCTCCGCGAGGTCTCTCCCGGACTGGAAGGGCAGATCTGGGAGCGCAGCAGCGGCAACAGCCTCGACGCCACCGCCGACGACCAGGCCGGCTGGCTGCTGCAGACCCCCGGCTGCTGGGGCGACGCGAACTGCACCGACCGGTCCGGCACGCGGAAGCTGCTCGCCAGGATCACGGAGAACATCGCGCAGGCGCGCCGCACCGTCGACATATCAACCCTCGCGCCCCTGCCGAACGGCGCGTTCAACGACGCCGTCGTCGCAGGACTCAAGGCATCCGTCGCCGCGGGCAACAAGCCGAAGGTCCGCATCCTCGTCGGAGCCGCCCCGCTCTACCACCTCAACGTCGTCCCCCGGACCTACCGCAACGATCTGCTCGTCCGGCTCGGCGACGCCGCCGACGACGTCACCCTCAACGTCGCCTCCATGACGACGTCGAAGGCCGGGCTCTCCTGGAACCACTCCAAGCTGCTCGTCGTCGACGGCGAGACCGCCGTCACCGGCGGCATCAACAGCTGGAAGGACGACTACATCGACACCGCCCACCCGGTGGCGGACGTCGACCTCGCCCTCAGCGGCCCCGCCGCCCGCTCCGCGGGCAGCTACCTCGACACCCTGTGGACCTGGACCTGCGAGAACGCGCGCAGCCTCAGCAAGGTGTGGCTGGCCACGACCGACGGCGCGCCCTGCATGGCCACCATGGAGAAGGACAACAACCCCGCCCAGGTGCCCTCCCGGGGCGACGTGCCGGTCATCGCCGTGGGCGGACTCGGCATCGGCATCAAGAACTCCGACCCGGCGTCTGCGTTCCGTCCGCAGCTGCCGACCGCCCCCGACACCAAGTGCACGGTCGGCCTCCACGACCGGACCAACGCGGACCGCGACTTCGACACCGTCAACCCCGAGCAGACCGCGCTGCGCACCCTGATCGCCGGCGCCCGCGACCACGTCGAGATCTCCCAGCAGGACCTCAACGCGACCTGCCCGCCGCTGCCCCGCTACGACATCCGCCTCTACGACGTCCTCGCCGCCAAGATCGCGGCCGGGGTCAAGGTCCGCATCGTCGTCAGCGACCCCGCCAACCGCGGTGCGGTCGGCAGCGGCGGCTACTCCCAGATCAAGTCCCTGTCGGAGATCAGCGACACCCTCCGCAACCGCCTCGCTCTCGTCACCGGTGACCAGCAGGGCGCTCGCCGCGCTGTGTGCGCCAACCTCCAGCTGGCATCGTTCCGTGCGGCACCGACCGCCACGTGGGCCGACGGCAAGCCCTTCGCGCAGCACCACAAGCTCGTCTCCGTCGACGACTCCGCGTTCTACATCGGCTCCAAGAACCTCTACCCGTCCTGGCTCCAGGACTTCGGCTACGTCGTCGAGAGCCCGGCCGCCGCGAAGCAGCTGAAGGAGAAGCTGCTCGACCCGCAGTGGACGTACTCGCAGCAGGCCGCCACGTACGACCACAGCACCGGTCTCTGCCCGGCCTGATCCCCGGGCCGGCTCCGCACACCGTGGGCCCGTGCGCGCTCAGCCGCGCACGGGCCCACACGGCTTTCCGCTCCCGGCGGCGGGCCCGGTCGCCGCCGCGTGGTCGCCCTCCGCCCGGTGCCCGGCCTGGCTGCCCGCCGGCGGTCGCCCGGCGGCGGGGGCCGGGCCCCTCGGCCGGGCAGCCCCCGGCCGGTGACGCCCGCGGTCATTCGACCCCGACGGCTGCCCGGCCGCCACGGCCGGAGCTCGATTGTCAGTGCCACCAGGCACGATGTCGGCATGACACAGACTCCGGTTCTTGTTGACGACGCCGCGTACGCTCAGGCGGTCGAGGATGCGACGAAGGCGGCCGCCGCCTATTACGCCCGCGGCGACAGCGCGCTCGACGACGACGCGTACGACCGGCTGGTACGGGCGATCGCCGCCTGGGAGGCGGACCACCCGGACCGCGTCCTGCCGGATTCACCGAGCGGGAAGGTCGCCGGCGGGGCCGTGGTCGGGGACGTCCCGCACACCGTTCCGATGCTTTCGCTGGACAACGTCTTCTCCGCCGAGCAGTTCACCGGCTGGGCGGCGTCCCTCGAGCGGCGCATCGGGCGGCCGGCCGGCGCGTGGAGCGTGGAACCGAAGCTGGACGGGCTGGCGATAGCCGCCCGGTACCGCGACGGACAGCTCGTCCAGCTCGTCACCCGGGGCGACGGGGCGGCCGGGGAGGACGTCTCGCACGCCATCGGCACGATCGTCGGCCTGCCCGGCCGGCTCGCGGAGCCGGTGACCGTGGAGGTGCGCGGCGAGGTGCTGATGACCACCGCCCAGTTCGAGACCGCGAACACCGTGCGGGTCGAGCACGGCGGGGAGCCGTTCGCGAACCCGCGCAACGCGGCGGCCGGCACGCTGCGGGCCAAGGACCGCGCCTACACGGTCGAGATGACCTTCTTCGCCTACGGACTGCTCCCGCTCCCGGCCACCGGCCCGGAACTCGCCGACGAGCTGGCGACCCGGCCGCACAGCCGGCTGATCGAGCGCGCCGCCGGCCTCGGCGTGAACACCGCCGCCACGACCCAGGTGCCGGGACGTACGGCGGCCACCGTCGAGGAAGTCCTGGCCCTCGTGGGGGAGATAGGCGCCCTGCGTGCCGAACTGCCCTTCGGGATCGACGGCATCGTCATCAAGGCGGACCTGGCGGCCGACCAGAAGGACGCGGGCTCCGGCTCCCGGGCTCCCCGGTGGGCGATCGCCTACAAGCTGCCCGCCGTCGAGAAGATCACCCGGCTGCTCGCCGTGGAATGGGCGGTTGGCCGCACCGGGATCATCGCCCCCCGCGCCGTCCTGGAACCGGTGGAGATCGACGGGACCACCGTCACCTACGCCACCCTCCACAACCCCGCCGACATCACCCGCCGCGACCTGCGCATCGGCGACCAGGTGACGGTCTACAAGGCGGGCGACATCATCCCGCGCATCGAGGCGCCCGTCGCCCATCTGAGGACCGGGTCCGAGCAGCCGGTGCCGTTCCCCGAGGCGTGCCCGCAGTGCGGGTCCGGGATCGACACCAGCGAGCAGCGCTGGCGCTGCGAGCGCGGCCGCAACTGCCACCTCGTCGCCTCCGTCTCCTACGCGGCAGGCCGCGACCAGCTCGACATCGAGGGCCTGGGCGCCACCCGCGTCGTACAGCTCGTCGACGCCGGACTGGTCGCCGACGTGGCCGACCTGTTCACCCTCACCCGTGACCAGCTCCTCACCCTGGACCGGATGGGTCCGGCCAGTGCGGACAACCTCATTGCCGCGATGGAACAGGCGAGGACCCGCCCGCTGAACCGGGTGCTGTGCGCGCTCGGCATACGCGGCACGGGCCGGTCCATGTCCCGCCGTATCGCCCGTCACTTCGCGACCATGGACGCGATCCGACAGGCCGACGCGGATGCCGTCCAGCAGGTGGAGGGCATCGGCGTGGAGAAGGCCCCGGTGATCGTCGCGGAACTGGCCGAGCTCGCGCCCGTCATCGACAAACTGGTCGCAGCCGGCGTGAACATGACCGAGCCCGGCGCCACTCCTGCCAACGCCAACGCCAACGCCAACGCCACCGACACTGCCGACACGGACGGACCGGTGGAGCCGGCCGGGCCGCTCGCCGGGATGAGCGTGGTCGTCACCGGCGCCATGACCGGCCCGCTGGAGCGGCTCTCCCGGAACCAGATGAACGAGCTGATCGAGCGCGCCGGCGGCAAGGCGTCCTCCAGCGTCTCCAAGCGGACCAGCCTGGTCGTCGCCGGGGAGGCGGCGGGATCGAAGCGTGCCAAGGCCGAGCAGCTCGGTGTCGCCATCACCACCCCCGACGAGTTCGCCGCCATGGTCGCCGCGTTCGTCCCGTCGGACGACGCCTGACGGACGACGCCTGACGGACGAGGCCCGGCGCGGCAGCGGGCGGACGTACGGTCTCCGTCCCGCCTCCGGCTCAGGTCCAGCGCGGTGAGTCCGTTCCCCAGCGCGGCGAAGGCCGGTTCCAGTCGCCCGGACCGCCGTCGTAGTGGACCGGGGGAAGGGCGTGGCGGAGAGGGCCGTAGGACGAGGGGGTCTCGGCCAGCCAGGCGTCCGGGTCGTACGGCCGGCCGCCGTCGTGGTCGGTGTCGTCCATGGCCCCGGGGCGGATGCCGTGCATCAGCCAGGCCGCGGTGCCCGCCAGGGAGAGCCGCAGATGCCGCCCTCCGCCCGTCGACCGGATGTCGCCGAGGGCGCGCAGCACCGCGGCCGCGAGCAGATAACCCGTGCCGTGGTCCAGGGCCTGCGCGGGCAGCACGCCCGGGCTGCCGTCCTCCGCGGCCTCGATCGAGGCGATGCCGGTCGCGGCCTGGACGAGACTGTCGAAGCCACGGCGTCCGGCCCACGGCCCCGACCAGCCCCAGGCCGCGAGCTGGGCGACGACCAGGCCCGGACGGCGGGCGAGGAGCGCGTCGGGAGCCAGGCCGTGCCGGTCGAGCGAACCGGGGCGGTAGCCGGTCACGACCACGTCGGCCGTACGGAGGAGATCCTCGAAGATCCTCCTGTCCTCCGAAGCGGACAGGTCGAGCAGGGTGGAACGCTTGCCCATACCCGTGTCGGTGTGGGTGTCCGGATCCTCGGGCAGCTGCGGGGAGTCGACCCGCAGCACATCGGCCCCGAGCAGCGCGAGCGTACGGGTCGCCACGGGGCCGGCGATGACCCTGGTCAAATCGAGGACCCGCACACCGGAGGCGGGGAGGGCACCCGGCGGCAGTGCCCGTGCGGCGCCCTCCCCGGCCCGGACGATCTCCACGAGCGGGTGATCCGCCCCGGTCAGGACGGGGCCGGGCCGTGTGGCGGTCTTCCGGGCCCGAACCGGATCGGCTTCACGGCCTGGCACTGAGCCCGGCACCGGGCGGCCGGCCATGTCGTCCACGCCGCGCACCGGACGGCGGCAGTCCGGATCCGGCGCCTGGCCGGTGTCCCTGCCGGGCGCCGGGGCGACGGCGACGGCAAGGCCGCCCGCCGAATAGACCGTCTCCTGGATCTCCAGGGCGGGACGTGCCGCCAGCTCCTGCGCCAGCAGCCGTGCCGCCGCCGTGTCGTCGCCCGAATCGGGGATGCCGAGGGAGCGGAGCAGACGGGCACGGTGGTGCGGGTAGTTGGCGTGTGTGCGTACCCAGCCGTCGGACGCCCGCCAGAAACCGGACAGCGGTGCGAACGACGTGGGGGTACGGCCATCGATCCGCAGACGGCGTTCGCTCACGAACGCGGTCGCGACCGCGGCCTCCCGCACCCGCACCTCCGGCACGGGGATTCCGTTGCGCAGCGCGAGCAGTTCGGCCGCGGCGAGCGAGCAGACACCCACGGTCGCCCGCGCCAGCTCGCGTACGGGAAGACGGGCCGGCAGCACCCCGCCCGCACGTTCGTAGGTCACTCCACCGGTCAGTTCGGCCCGCCCACCGAGGGCGGACCAGGCATACGCGGTCGCCGCGTCGTCTCTCCAGGTCATCCGCACAGTGTGCGCCGAACGGGATCTTGATGCCGTTCCCTGGGTCACACGAGGGAGCGCTCCGGCATGGGCGTCTCCACCCCGTCGAGGACCAGGGTGCACCGGGGCGCGAGCGGGACCATGCGCGGCTCGTGCACCAGCACGCGGAAGGAGCGCGCGGGCTCCTCGGGCAGTTCCCCGGCCAGAACCGTCGTCCCCGTGCCGTGATCGCGTCTCAGAGCGACGACCTTGCCGTTGACCAGCATCTCGATCTCGCCGGTCCGGCCGGGGCCGACGTTCACGGTGATCGAGTGGTCACCGCGGTCCAGGTGGAAGTGATGGCTGCGTCCCATGGCGGACCTCGCAGGTCGGTCGTTCCGTCCAGCGTAGATCGGCACCGGCCGTCCCGGTATCCCGCGGCTACGGAAGCCTCCGGCGGAGGCTGAACGCCCCACGTGTCCCACGTCGTATCTCCTGTGGGCCGGGGCGGTCCGAGGAAGCACCCCGGGGCCTTCGCCGAGTCGTTCGGCCTGCGGAGTGCTACGGCGGGGGAAGGGCGGGAACTCGACGGGCCGGCAGCCGGCAGACGACTGCCGATCCGACGGGCCGCGGGAACGAACTACCCTCGGCGACGAAGAGGAGGAATCCGTGACGGTGATGGTGACAGCAGAGCGAGCGGCCCGGGGGACAGCACCTCTCGTGGCGCACCGGAGTCCGGCCCGCCCAGCCGCGGCGGTGCTCCTGCTGCACGGGGGACGTCCCGAAGGGGCAGGACCGCCTCCCCGCATCAACCTCCCCGCGCTGCGCATGGTGCCGTTCGCCCGGGCGGTCGCCCGTGCCACGACCGGGGACCGCGTCCTCGTCGGCTCGGTCCGCTACCGCTGCCGGGGCTGGAACGGCAGCCGTGCCGACGCCGCGCAGGACGCCGTCGGGGCGCTCGACGCCATCGCCCGGATCGCCGACGACATCCCGGTGGTCCTCGTCGGCCACTCGATGGGCGGCCGCGCCGCGTTGCGCGCCGCCGGCCATGAATCGGTACGCGGAGTCGTCGCCCTCGCCCCGTGGTGCCCCGACGGCGAACCGGTCGGCCAACTGGCGGGCCGGCGCCTCGTGCTGGTCCACGGCGACCGCGACGAGGTCACCGACCCGAGGGACACCTGGGCGTTCGCCCATCGCGCGAACGACGCGGGCGCGGAGGTGTGCGAGGTGCCCGTCGCGGGCGGCGACCACGCCATGCTGCGGCGGGCGCGCCACTGGCACGGCCTCGCGGCCGGCGCCACGGTCTGGATGCTGGGCCTCGCGCCGCTTCCGGCGGCGGTGGCCCAGTCGTACGCGCACTGCACCAGGCGCGCCCGTACCAGCGTCGCTCCCCAGCCGGCTCCTGGCCGGTACGACGGGACGTACGACGCACCCTGGCGGGCCCTCTGACGGCCCGTCGGGAGGCGCCGTCCCGTCGGTTCCGGTCCTGAGTGTCGACATGTGTCCGTGCGGCGGCGGCTGCCCGTGTGGCGGCGGGTGCGCACGTCGCATCCAGGGTCGGCGGGCCCCGCCGCCACGCCTGGGCCCGGCACCCGGCCGCCACCGCAGCCAGGCACACAGGCATGTGGCCTACCGCGCGGGTGTCATGCCGCACCTCGCCCCGCATGACACGTGCCGTGGAGCGCACCCACAGCCCGCCGGGAGCCCGGCCCCGGCGCGTAGGCCTCGCCGTGCGCCGCCCGGCCCCTACGACACCGATCCACCGGGCCTCCCGGCCCGGGCTCCGCCGGGAACCCAGGCCGTAGCCCCCGCGCAGGCCGTGACGAATTCCTTACGTCCCCGCGCGCGCCGCGCCCGACGGTGCCTGCGCGCCGTACCGTCGGCGGTATGCGCGTACTCGTCACCGGAGGCGCGGGCTTCATCGGCTCGCACGTGGTCGCGGCACTGACCGCACAGGGACATGAACCGGTCGTCCTCGACGCCCTGTTGCCACAGGCCCACCGACAGCCCCCACGGCTGCCCGACGCCGATTGGTTCCAGGGCGACGTGCGCGACCGGGAGGTGACCGCCGACGCGCTCCGAGGGGTGCAGGCGGTCTGCCACCAGGCTGCGATGGTCGGCCTCGGACGGGACTTCGCCGACGCTCCCGACTATGTGGCCTGCAACGACCTGGGCACCGCCGTGCTGCTCGCCGCCATGGCCGAGGCCGGGGTGCGGAATCTGGTGCTCGCCGGGTCCATGGTCGTCTACGGGGAGGGCCGTTACGACTGTCCTGCGCACGGACGGGTGCGGCCGGGGCCGCGGACGGTCGCCGACCTCGACGCCGGACGCTTCGAGCCGGCCTGCCCGAGATGCGGCGCCGGTCTGGTCCCCGGACTCGTCGACGAGGACGCGCCCACCGATCCGCGGAACGTGTACGCGACGACCAAACTCGCGCAGGAACACCTCGCAGCTGCCTGGGCCCGCTCCACCGGCGGCCGCGCCGTCTCGCTGCGCTACCACAACGTGTACGGACCCGGCATGCCCCGCGACACCCCCTACGCGGGGGTCGCCTCCTTCTTCCGTTCCGCGCTGGCCCGCGGTGAGGCACCCACGGTGTTCGAGGACGGGCGGCAGCGGCGCGACTTCGTGCACGTACGGGACGTCGCCGCGGCCAACGCCGTCGCCACGGACGCCGTCCGGAGCGGTGAGCCGGGCTCCTTCACCGCCTACAACACCGGCAGCGGGGAACCGCACACCGTGGGCGAGATGGCGCTCGCCCTGGCCGACGCCCACGACGGTCCCCGGCCCGTCGTCACCGGTGCCTACCGGCTCGGCGACGTACGCCACATCACCGCGGACTCCGGGAGGCTGCGGGCCGAACTGGGCTGGAAGCCGGCCGTCGGCTTCAGCGAAGGGATGCGGGAGTTCGCTCGGGCGGGACTGCGGGGAGAGTGACCTCGAAACGGCAGCCGCCCGCCACGTTCCGCACCTCGGCCCGTCCCTCGTGCGCCTCCACGATCCCGCGCACGATCGCCAGCCCGAGCCCCGCGCCCGCGGGCGGCGTCCGGGCCTCGTTGCCGCGCCAGCCCGCCTCGAACACGCGCGGCAGGTCCTGTTCCGGAATCCCGCCACAGCCGTCCGTCACCGACAGCACCACGGCGTCGTCCCGCCGTTCGGCGGCCACCGCGACCGTCCCGTCGGCCGGCGTGTGACGGATCGCGTTGACGAGGAGGTTCACCAGGACCCGGGTCATCTCCTTGCCGTCGACGTCCACCGGCACCGGCTCGACCTTCCCGCCGACGAGACGCACACCGTGCTCGCGGGCCAGCGGGTCCGCCCCCGACAGGGCGTCGCCCAGCAGGTCGTACACCGACATCCGCGCGGGGGCGAGGGCCAGGGTGCCCGCGTGGATCCGGGACAGTTCGAAGAGATCGCCCACCATCGAGTTCAGCCGTTCGACCTCGGTGCGGATCTGCTTGAAGTAGCGCCCCGGGTCGTCGGCCACCCCGTCCTCGAGCGCCTCCGACATGGCGCGCAGCCCGGCCAGCGGGGTCCGCAGATCGTGCGAGATCCAGGCGACCAGCTCCCGCCGCGACTTCTCCAGGGCCTGCTCGCGCTCTCGCGAAGAGGTCAGTTTCGCGCTGGTGGCCTCCAGTTCACGGCTCAGCGCGGCGAGTTCGGCTGTCGCCGGAACGTCCGGCGCGGCGAAGCCACCGCCGTCCCCGAACGTACGGGCGGCCAGGGTCAGTTTCCTGCTGCTCAGCACGATCCAACGGCCCAGCAGCAGGGCCGTCGCCACGGACACCACGGCGGCCATCGCCACCACCGTCGTCACGACGGTCAGATCGTGCGGTGACAGGAACATCGCCCTCGCCACCGAGAGCGTCCCCGCCAGCATCGCCGTCACCGCCACCACCGGTACGGCCATCAGCGAGACGGTGAGCGAGCGGCGCCGCAGCAGGCGCAGGGCGAGCGCACCCGGAACCCCCGCACACACGGCGCCCGCGAAGGCGTACAGCGCGATCAGCAACAAGTCCTGCATGGTTATTCCTCGTCTGACACCGGGTCGAAGCGGTAGCCGGCCCCCCAGACGGTCTGGATGAGCCGCGGCCGGGCGGGATCGTCCTCCACCTTGGCGCGCAGGCGCCGCACGTGCACGGTCACCGTCGACAGGTCGCCGAACTCCCACCCCCACACGTCCCTCATCAGCCGTTCCCGCCCGCACACCTGACCCGGATGCCGGAGCAGATAGGCCAGCAGGTCGAACTCGCGGAGCGTGAGGGCGAGTTCGAGACCGTTCTTGGTCACGCGCCGCGCCTCCGGATCCAGCACCAGGCCCGCGGCGACCAGCGGTCCCGGCCGTGGACCCGGTGCCGTGCCCCGTCCGCGGCGCAGCACGGACTCGACGCGCAGGACCAGTTCCCGGGGGCTGAACGGCTTCGTCACGTAGTCGTCGGCCCCCAGTTCCAGGCCGAGGATACGGTCCTCCTCCTCACCTCGCGCCGTCAGCATCACCACCGGCACCGGCGCCGTCCCGCGCAGCGCCCGACAGACCTCCAGCCCGTCCATCCCGGGGAGCATCAGATCGAGCACCACCAGGTCCGGCCACCGAGCGGCGGCACTGCTCAGTGCGGCAGGCCCGTCCGCGGCACGGTCCACCGTGAACCCCGCGCGCTCCAGGTACCCGGTGACGACCTCGGACACGGTGGGGTCGTCGTCCACGACGAGAACACGGGCCGGTGATTCGCTGCTCATGGCCCCAGCCTCGCACTCCGGGCCGCCGGGCGGGCCACGGGCTCCACCGTCGCGCGCGGACGTCCGCGTTTCGTAAGGCTTCGACGCCCGGAATGCCGCGTCTCGGTTCGTACGGTGAAGGCGTGACCAACTCGACTCCTGCGACGGTCGACGTCGTCCTCCCCTGCCTCGACGAGGCCCTCGCCCTGCCCTGGGTCCTGGAACGCATCCCCGCGGGCTGGCGGGCGATCGTCGTCGACAACGGCTCCCGTGACGGCTCCGCCGAGCTCGCGCGGGCACTCGGCGCGACCGTCGTCCACGAACCCCGCCGCGGCTTCGGCGCCGCTTGCCACACCGGCTTGCTGGCCGCACACGCCGACATCGTCTGCTTCTGCGACTGCGATGCCTCACTCGACCCCGGACTGCTGCCGGAGTTCGCCGACCGCATCGCCGACGGCGGTGCCGACCTGGTCCTCGGCCGACGGCGCCCGCAGGGCCGTGGTTCCTGGCCGGTACACGCACGCGCCGGGAACGTCGCGGTGTCCCGGCTCCTGCGCCGCCGGACCGGACTCACCCTCCACGACCTCGGACCCATGCGGGCCGCACGCCGAACCGGACTGCTGTCCCTCGGCCTCACCGACCGCCGTAGCGGGTACCCCCTGCAGATGGTCGTCCGCGCGGCCGACGCGGGGTGGCGCGTCCACGAGATCGACGTCCCCTACCTGCCACGCGCAGGCCGCTCCAAGGTCACCGGGACCTGGCGGGGGACCTGGCACGCAGTTCAGGACATGCGCAAGGTCCTGGCGGAGGCGGCGCGATGAGGGCGACCGGTACGCGGGGGCAGGGGCTGCGGAACCGGGCGACACGAACGGGCGGTCCGTCCTCGGACATCGGACAGGCCGACGCCGGCGGGCCCCTGGCAGGTCGTCGGCGCGGCCCACGCCTCGGCCGCGAACCCGTCACGGCTTACGAACCCGTCGTGTTTCCCGATGTCGTGCCGGTTTCCGGTCCCGTCCCGGCGCCCAGCCCCCCGGCGACTCCCGGACCACCCCAGGTCCCGCACGCACAACCGGTCCGGACCGAAGCCGGGGTGGCGGGCCGGACCCCCGTCGGTGCGCGGCCCGTGGTTCCCGGGGAGGCCGTGCTGTGACCACACTCCTCGTGATCGCCAAGGAACCCGTGCCAGGCCGGGTGAAGACCCGGCTGACACCGCCGTACACCCCGTCGGAGGCGGCGCAGCTCGCAGCGGCCGCACTGGCCGACACGCTCGACGCCGTCGCCGCGGCCCCCGCGACGCGCCGCGTCCTCGTCCTCGACGGGAAACCGTGGCGTCCGCTGCCGGTCGGTGTCGAGGTGATCCCGCAATGCGCGGGAGGCCTCGACGAGAGGCTGGCGGCGGCCTTCGCGCTGTGCAGCGGACCCGCCCTGCTCATCGGCATGGACACGCCTCAGGTCGACCCCGCGCAACTCGCCGCCGGGCTCGACTTCGCCGCCGCCGACGCCTGGTTCGGCCCAGCCGCCGACGGCGGTTTCTGGGCCCTGGGCCTGGCCGCCCCGGACCCCGGCCTCATCCGCGGCGTCCCCATGTCCACCTCCACCACCGGTGACGTCCAGCGCCGGCGCCTCGTCGCCGCCGGCCTCCGGGTCCGCGATCTGCCGCGGCTCCGCGACGTCGACACCGCCGCCGACGCCCACGCGGTGGCCGCCGAGGCCCCGCACACCCGGTTCGCCGCGGTGCTCCGGGCCCTGGACCGGGGCGCCACGCCATGAGCGCCGACCCGGTGACCGCACCAGGGGCGTCGGCGCTCCCCGCGCCGCGCGGCGCGACGCCGGCGTGGGACGACGACCCGTACGCCGAGGCCCTCCGTACCCGTCGCGGACCACTGTTCCTCAGACGCACGGACGGATGGCTGCTGCCCCTGGACGTCGAGCGCTGGTGCGCGCCGCCCGACGCGGCGGACCTCGATGTCCTGGACCACTGCGAGGGAGCCGTGCTGGACATCGGCTGCGGGCCCGGACGGCTCGTCGCCGCACTGTCGCGGCGCGGCCGGACGGTGCTCGGCATCGACGTGAGCCCGGCGGCGGTCCGTCACACCCGGTCGCTCGGCGGTACGGCGCTGTGCCGCGACGTCTTCTCCGCGCTGCCGGGTGAGGGCCGTTGGGACACCGTGCTGCTCATGGACGGCAACATCGGCATCGGCGGCGACCCGCTCGCCCTGCTGCGGCGCGTCCGCCGGCTCGTCCGCCCACAGGGCCTGCTGCTCGCCGAGACGGCCCCGCTCGACGTGGACGAGACCGTCGACGTGCGAATCGACAACGGCCGCGCCGCCCCCTCGGGGACCTTCCGCTGGACACGTATCGGCACTCCCGCGCTGCTGCGACAGGCCCCCGACGCCGGCTGGGCCCCCGTCCGGCAGTGGACGCGGTCCGGACGTCCCTTCGTCGCCCTGCGGGCCGGACCGCCGACGACGGAGCGGTGAGCGGTACGGGAGAGGGCCCTGTCAGAGGTACCCCGTGGATTCCGGCTGTGCCCCAACCCATGGACGAAGACCTTGAACGACTGCTCGACCACCTGCCGCCGGGCAGCCGGACGCGACCGTCCCGGGGACCGCATCCTGCGCTCTGGACGAGCGAGGAACCGGTCGGGGAGGCGGACGGGACACGGAAACGTGTACGTCTCCGTCACCGCTCCGCCGACGGACCTCCGGCAGGCCCGTATCCTCGCCGCCGAACACTTCATGCTCCGCCCGGACGTCCTCTACGAGGCCCCGGACCCGGACTGGTCGACGTACCCCGAAGAGCTCATGCCGCGGCGCGAGCGGCGGTTCCGGTGTGACTGACGCTTCCGCAGCCACCAGGCGATCTCGGCGTCACACGGCACCCGGCCCGGAGGCGGACCGCGGCCGGCTGCCGCGCCGGCGCCGCCCCGCGTGCCGGACCAGCAGCACCACCACTGTGATCAGTGCGACGGTTCCGACGCTCAGCAGCCAGTTCCGTGGATAGTCCAGGGGCAGTGCCGAGGGGTTCGGCGGCGGGCCGGGGCGCAGCAGCAGCGGCAGGACGAGGATCGTCAGGCAGCCGCACACGATCAGGGCTCCCCGGAGCAGACCGGCGGAGCGCAGGCCCACCAGCAGCAGCCCCCATGCCAGGACCACGGGCGCCAGCACCAGGTCGTGCAGGACCACCGCGCCAGCCAGCCACACCCCCGCACCCGCCGGATCGCGCACGTCCAGCAGCAGCACCGCGCCGACCACCATCAGCGCGCCCCCGGTCACCCCGAGGGTCCACCTCAGCGCGCGCATCACAGCACCTCCAGCCGGGTGACCCATTTGGTCTGGAGCACACCGGGGCGGTTGGGCGCGATGATCCTCGCCGGAAAGCCGTGGTCGGGCGACAGCACCTCGCCGTTGAGACGGAGCGCGAGCAGCGTGAGGGGGTCGTGGGCGTACTCCCGGCCCATCTCCATCACCCGGTACGCGCCCTTGCGCTCCAGGGAGACGACCCGCAGGCCCGCGCCGGCCGGAGCCCCGGCAAGTTCCAGGAGGTCGGAGATGCGCACACCGCTCCAGTGCGCGGACACGCTCCAGCCCTCGACGCAGGCGATCGGGAGCACCACCTCGTGCTGGGGCAGCGCCCGCAGGTCCGCCAGGGTCAGTTCCCGTGGGCGTGGACCGGCCACGGTCAGCCGCCAGTCACGCAGCACTTCGGCCGTCACCCCGGCCCGCGCAGCCGTACGGTTCACCGGCAGCCCCTGGGGCCCGTGGTCCGGATGCCTCGGGGCGAGGACGTCGAACCACTTCAGCGGGGTGAACGCCTGGCCCACCGTCGTCAGCGTCACCGCGCCGACCGCCGCCGCGACCCCCGCGAGCAGCGACCGCCGGTCCGGACCGTCCTCCGGCGGGAGCGCCAGGGTGCCCGGTGAGCGGCGGCTCCAATGGTCCCTGATCTCCGGTGCCTTCACCCCGACATGGAGCAGCACCGCCCCGGCCAGCACCCATGCCACCGCGAAGTGCACCGGCACGAACGAGAACGGCCAGGGATACCACTCCACGATGTTCAGGAGGCCGGTGAACAGCTGGAAGACCCCGGCTGCGACCAGTACCGCCACCGACAGGCGTTCCAGCGCGTGCCGCACCGACCGCACCGGCGGCCACACGAACAACCGCGGGTACACGGCCCACAACTTGGCGAGCAGCAGAGGGATCGCGGCGATCCCGCTCGCCACGTGCAGCCCCTGGGTGAGCCGGTAGCCCCAGACCGGACGGCTCGGCAGCGCGTCCGCCGCCCAGGACGGCGGATGCTGCAGATAGTGGCTGATCAGCCCGGTCACGAAGCACACCGCGATCGCCACCCCCAGCCACCGGCCGATCGCCGTCGCGGTGCGGGCGTCGTGCAGCCTGCCGGTGAACGTCGGCGGCCGCAACCGGCCGGCGGGAATCGAGGGACGTACGGATCCAAGGCGTTTCACACCTTCCATGAGAACGCCGCCGGGGCGCCTCCGGGGCCGTCCGACACCTTACGAATCGCTGACGCCCCGTGCCGGCGCACGCGTTTCGTCATGCGGCCCTGCCAGGCTCGACCCCGTGAACCGTCCTCGTACCGCGCCCGCCGTCCTGCTCGTGGCCGCCCTGGCCGCCGTCCTCTGTGCGATCGTCCGTCAGGACACGTTCAACAGCGATCCGGCGGGCCTGTCGTGGTGGTACGCGGCGGCCTGGCTGCTGTTCGCCGCCGCGGTGTGGTCCCTGCGGAGGGTTCCCGCGCGACGCGCCGCCGCCCTCGTCCTCGCCGGCGGGATCGCCGTCGCCGCGACCGGCCTGGTGGCACCGCCACGCACCAGCACGGATGCGTACCGGTACGCCTGGGACGGGCGTGTCCAGGCCGCCGGTATCCCGCCCTACGACCACGTGCCGGCCGACCCCGCACTCGCCGAGCTGCGCGACCCGTGGCTGTTTCCCACCGGGGCGGCCTGCGCGGGACCCGACCGGGCGCGCATCCCGGCCGGCCACGGCGATGTCCACTGCACCCGCCTCAACAGGCCCCAGGTCCACACCATCTACCCGCCCGTCGCCGAGGGATGGTTCCTCCTCGTCCACTCCCTCTCACCGGACGGGACCAGGCACAAGCCCCTCCAAGTCGGCGGCGCGCTGCTCGCGGTCGCCACCACGGCCGCCCTGCTGCTCGTCCTGCGCCGCCGCGGGGACGTCCGGTGGGCCGCCTACTGGGCCTGGTGTCCCGCCGTGCCGGTCGAGGGGGTGAACAACGCGCACGTCGACGGGCTCGGGGTCCTGCTCGCCGTGACCGGACTCGGCCTCGTCGTACGGCACCGGGCGGCCGGCGGGGCCGTCCTGGGGGCGGCGACCGCCGCCAAGCTCCTGCCGGCCGTCGTGCTTCCCGGCGCCCTGTCGGGGGTGCTCGCCCCCGGCACCCCGCCCCGGAGGGCGCTGCGCACCACCGCGGCCGTCCTCGGCTCCGCCGCCCTCGTCGTCGCCCTCGCCTATCTGCCGTACCTCCTCGTCTCGGACGCCTCCGTCCTGGGCTATCTGAGCGGGTACGCCGAAGAGGAGGGCTATCGCGACGCCTCCGCCCGCAACCGTTACGCCCTGCTGCGGCTGGTGCTTCCCGACCAGTGGGCGCTGCCCGCCGTCCTCGCGGGCACCGCCGTCGCCGTCTGGCACACCCTGCGCCGGGGCGACCCGCAGCGGCCCTGGAGCGGCGCCCTGACCGTCACCGGCACGGCGTTCCTCCTCACCACGCCCGGGTACTCCTGGTACGCCCTGCTCCTGGTCGCCCTGGTGGCGCTCGACGGCCGCTGGGAGTGGCTGTTCGTGGCGGTCGCGGGGGCCGCGGACTACGTCACCGACCGCGCCGTGCCGGACGCCTTCGACATCACCGCGACGGCCTACGGAGCGTCGGCCCTCGCCGTGCTCGTCGGATGGGTGCTGCGCCGACGGGCCGCCGCGTCCGCGCCTCCCGGAACGGTTTACCCCACCCCGCTTCACAGCGGGAACCATCCGTGAAGAGAATGTGTCACTGCTGAGGACGAACACATCCGGACACTCGTCCTGGGGAGGCGGCATGAGCGCGTGGTCGGTTCCCGGCTACACGGAGACACGAGAACTGGGTGCCGGCGGCTGCGGCCGCGTGGTGCTCGCCATCCATGACGCGACGGGCGTTCCGGTGGCGGTGAAGTACCTCAGCGACGCGCTGCGCGCGGACACCCGGTTCGTCCGGGAGTTCCGCGCCGAGGCACGGCTGCTCGGCGGCCTGGACACCCCGCACGTCGTGAGGCTGTACGAGTACGTGGAGGCCCCCGAAGGGGCTGCGATCGTCATGGAGCTGGTGGACGGTATCGCGCTGCGTGCCGTTCTCGCACAGAACGGCACCATAGGGCCCGAGGCGGCCCTCACCGTCCTCAAGGGATCGCTTCTCGGACTGGCCGATGCGCACCGGGTGGGAGTGGTGCACCGGGACTACAAACCGGAGAACGTCCTGGTGGCCGCCGACGGTTCGTCGAAGCTCGTGGACTTCGGTATCGCCGTGGACCGCGGCGACACGGGCTCGGTCGCCGGCACCCCCGCCTACATGGCCCCGGAGCAATGGGGAGGCGAACCCGCCACCCCCGCGGCGGACGTCTACGCCGCGACCGCCACCTTCTTCGAATGCCTCACCGGACGAAAGCCCTACCAGGGGCAGAACTTCGCCGAACTGGCCGTCCAGCACGTCACCGCACCGGTCCCCGTCGAGGAGGCGCCCGAGTCGGTGCGGTCCCTCATCCGGCGGGGAATGGCGAAGGCCCCCGAGGACCGGCCGGAGAACGCCACCGCGTTCGTCGCCGAACTGGAGCAGGTCGCAGTCGCCCACTACGGCCCCGACTGGGAGGAGCGGGGGCGCGGACGGCTGGCCACCCTCGCCGCCCTGCTGCCGCTGCTGTTCCCCTCCGCCGCCGGCCCGGTGGCGGGCGCCGTCGACGTGGCGACGACGGCCCTCGCCGATCCGTCCGGGTGGCTGTCCGGCTGGCGGCAGAGCCGAGCCGGTCTGCTGACGGCGGGCGCGGCGCTTGTCCTGGCGCTCGCCCTCACCTACAGCGCCGAAGCCACCAACGGCAAGCCGCAGTTCACCAGCCCCCAGGCGCTGGCCACCACCAGTGCCTCGCCCGAGGGCACGCCCGCCGACGACCCCGCACCCGGCCCGTCCGGATCCGGCACACCGTCGGCCGGGCCCACGGCCACCCCGTCCGGCAGCCCGAGCCCGACCGCGAGCCCCTCCGGTTCGCACCATCCGACGCCGACCCCGACCCCGTCGGGGACCGGATGGACGCCGACGCCTTCGGCGACCGTTCCGTCCCCGACGGTGACGGTGTCCGTGCCGCCGTCCGAGCCGGAACCGACGGCCACCACCGCCTCGCCCACGCCGCCCGCGCCCGCGGTCAAGGTCAGGTCCGTCACCGTCAGTTCCTTCCGGCAGACCGGTGTGACGACCGGGAGCGCCACCCTCGACATCGTGACCGACGGCACCGGCCCGGTCGTGGTGACCGTCGTCTGGTCGACCTCCGACACCAAGGGCGGCACGGGCACCCGGGACGGTGCGGTCCAGACGTTCCGGCGCAGCGGCGCCACCCGGTACACGCTGACGGCGGACCACGCCTTCCTCGGCCAGGGCTGCTACTGGGGCGTCAGTGCGACCAGCGACCCCGCTCCGGCCAACGGCGGTTCCCGGCAACAGCTCCTGACCCGGCGGTGCACGATCACATGAACGAACCCGACCCGCGGACGGCCCGCCTCACGGGCGGGGGCGTCCCGACGCCGAAGTCACCGCCCGCTCCCGCCCCCTCCGACGACGACGAGTACAGCGCGACCGTCCTCGCCAGTCACTGGGTCCAGGCCCCGTCGACCGGCACGACCCAGGAGTTCGAACCGCCGGCCGACGGCCCGGCAGCCGACCGGGTGGACGGCACCGTCCTCCGCTTCGGCCCGGGTGTGACCGCGGCTACGGCCGCGGCGCTGGGCGCGGCCACCCCGGCGGCGCCGCGCTCCGAGGCCTCGGGACGGCACCGGCCCCGCCCCGCACGGGGGATGCGGCGGTTCGCCGTGCCCGCGGTGGTGCTCGCGGCCGTTCTCGCCTTCCTCGCCTGGCAGCGGTTCGGCCCCACCGTCGCCGTGCGGGACGTGTCTGTGCGTACCGAACAGGCCGGGCCCGGCTGCGACGGCACCGCCGACGTGGTGGGCCTCGTCAACACCGACGGCCGGCCCGGACGGCTCACGTACCAGTGGGTGCGCAGCGACGGCACGACCTCGGGCGAACTCACGGAGACGGTGCCCCGCGGCCGTAAGCAGGCCCGGCTGCACCTGCTGTGGACGTTCCACGGCCGCGGCACGTACGACGCCCGGGCGGAACTGCGCATCATGTCGCCGACCCGGCACACGGCCGAGGTGGGCTTCACCTACACCTGCGACTGAGCGCCTCTCGCGGCAGAACGGAAGCGGGCCCGAGGGTTTGGCCATCCCCCGGGCCCTGTGATGCCACCGGACTGCACACGCCGTGACAGGTCGGCATGGGTCAGTGTGATGTCGTCGTGTTCTTCCTTTGAACTACCGCCCCACGGAGCGGAGCGGGCTGGAGTCGAACCAGCATCCGACGACGGAGCCCATGCCCGGTCGTTCCGGCGATCGGCGGCGAATGCTGAGGCTGGAGCAATAATCTGAGATTGAACGCGTGCCGCCGGCGGACAGCCGGGGACCGAATGCGAGGGGAGATTGTCAGTCTCTCCCACCGCAAGCCGCGTGATCACGACGAGCTTCAGTTTCAGCTTTGCGCTCCTCGCGCACCCCGCCCGCCCTTCGAGGGCGAACGGGGAGTTCAAGAGGCTACCCGAACAGGTAGCCGAAGACGGCGTCGCCGACGCGCTGGTCGGACACCTCGATGCCGTTGGCCTCCTCGCGGGCGAACTTCACCGCCTGCTGGAGCTTTTCGAGCCGGTCCAGCAGCTCGTTGACCCGGCGGGCGGGAAGCGCACCCGAGAACTTCACGGTCGTCCAGTAACCGACGGGGATGTCCTCGTAGTACACCTCGACCTGCGCCGGGTGCTTCTCCGTCGCCTCCGCCTTCACATGGTTGCGCGGGACCTTCTTGGTGCGCATGGTCCGCACGGGCTCGGTCTTCCACGAGTCCGTGGAGGGGTCCAGCGTCCACGACTCGGCGGCGTCCAGCGTCGGCAGCCTGCGCACGAACGCGCTGAGGTCCGACAGCTGCTTCTCCAGGAACAGCAGGTACGACACGGGCACCGCGCGCAGGACCGTGCGGCCCTCGACCTCGATGTCGGCGCGTGCCTCGCAGTTGGCCCAGTCCTTGGTGGCGGTGACGTCGAACAGCCGGGTGAGGGTCGAGGCCGTGCCGCGGAGGACGTCCTCCGCCTTGACCTGGACCCGTGTCGACTCGGGCGGCAGCTGCTCGCCCTCCTCGTCCTTCGGCTGGTACGTGCGGGAGATGCCGGCGAGCAGGGCCGGCTTGTCCAGGCCGCGCTGAGCCGCCGTCAGGTCCTGTTGCGTCTTGGACTTGACGCCCTTCTCCACTGCGATGATCTGATTGAGTTTCGCCACGGGAGGGACGATACCGGAGCGATCTCCCGGTCTCGAATGCTTATTCGCCGCCGTCCCCGAGCGGCTCGTCGCGGAGGTGTCAGACCCGCACCCGGCGGCGCACCCCACCGCCCTGGAGCAGGGCCTCGCTGACGACCCGTACGCTGCGGGCGATACGGTTCAGCTGGTCCAACTCCACGGCGTACAGCCGGATGGTGTTCTCGATGACCCCGTCCGGCACGCCCAGGGAGGGGAGTTCCGCGCGGGACGTCTGCAACGCCACCCGCACGGCGCGTATCTCGTGCTGGACGTGCAGCTGTGCGTGGCGCGCCAGGATCACGTGGTGCCGGGTGAGCGTGGAGTAGCTGGAGTACCGGGCGGGCAGCAGCTCTCGCAGCCAGCGGGCGGCCGAGCGCTCCCAGTCGTGGCTGCCGGGCGTCTTGACCTGACAGGGCCAGTCGGAGCCGATCATCGGGGAGTATGTCTGGGGCATCTGCATCGCTTCCGGACGTGGTGGGGACGGACGGGTCCCGAGAGGGTTTCTGGCGGCCCCGGACTAGGGGAGGACCGGGGCCGCCACGGGAGTCCGCGTGCGGCGGGACGCCCGTTTGAACACCCTGCGCCGACGAGAGAAGGGATCGTCGGCACCGGGCGTCCGATCAAGTGGCCCGCAAGGGCTCGATGAGGTACACCGCCCGTACCTCGGTGGTGTCGCAGGTGAACGTGGAGTGCAGGGACTCCGCGAGGCTGCGCACGATGCCCAGGCCCCGGCCGCACTCGCCGTCGGGGCGGTGGGGTCGCGGTGCCCGGGACGGGCCGCCGTGGTCGACGACCCGGATGTCCAGCACCAGATCGTCGAGGGCGAGGCCCAGGGTCATCTCGGCACGCCCGTGGACGGCCGCGTTGGCCGCCAGCTCCCCGACGATCAGGGCGCAGAGGTACCGGTCGTCCTCGGGCAGACGCCAGGCGTCGAAGCAGGCGGCCGCGTGGTGCCGCACCGCCGGTACGTGGCACACCTCCGCCGGTGCGGCCACCACCGACATCCGGCGCCGGACGGCTGCGGACCGGCCACGGCCGGGCCGCTGAAGGCCCGGACGGTTCCGGGCCGCGCCGCATGCGGCGGGAGGAGGCGTGGTGTGCATCGCCGGCTTCCTGTGGATGGGGGCTGTGGCCTGGTCGAACGGGAGTGCCCCGTGTCGCCGCCGTAAGTATTTATATATACCGCCAAGTAAGCAAGAGCATGAAAAAATTCATGTGTCCTTGGCGTGAAAGTGTCCCCGCCCGCGGCCGCCCGGCCGAGGGCCTCCCGGGCCTCAGTCGTCGAGGAAGAAGTGATGCTGGTCGGCCACGTGCTCGTATCCCTCGAGCCGGGCCTGTGTGCGCTCGGGATCCGCGTCCGTCATGGCCTGCAGCAGTGCCGCGGCCAGTACGCCCGGAGCGGCGTAGGAGTCGAAGACGAGCCGTGAACCGGTCGCCGCGGTGAACGCCGCGTCGGCCTCGTCCACCAGGGGTCCGAGCGTCACGTCTGTGATCAGAGCCACACGCAGCCCGATGCTCCGGGCTGTCCGCATCGCCGCCAATGTCTCGTTCGCGTGCCGCGGCATCGCGAATGCCAGTACCCATGAGCCGCCCGCTTCCCGGGACTGCAGCAGCGCGTCGAAGGCGACGCTGCCGCCGCGGGTCACCAGCCGCACATCGGGATGGATGCGCCGCGCCGCGTAGGCGAAGTACTCGGCCAGCGACACCGAGATGCGCAGTCCCAGCACCGTGAGCGGTACCGAGCGGGCCAGCGAACGACCCACCTCCAGCACCTTGTTCGGGTCCGCCAGCACCCGGCGCAGGCTCTCCAGGTTCTCGATCTCGGCGTCGACCGCGGCCTGCAGCTCGTTCCGCCGGATCTCCTCCGGGGTGTCCGGGGTACCGGCTACCGCACTGAGCGCGATCGGCTGCAGCGCCTCCCGCAGCGCGGGATACCCGCTGAAACCGACCGCCGCCGCGAATCGCGTCACCGACGGCTGGCTCACCCCCACCCGCTCCGCCAGATCCGTGATCGACAGGAACGCGGCCTCGGTGACGTGGTCGATCAGATACTGGGCGATACGACGCTGTGCGGGGGACAGCCGGTGCCCGTCGAACAGCTGCATGATCCGCGCCGTCGGGGCGGCCTCGGCCTCCGGGGCCGGTCCACCCGGGGTGATCGCGGACGCCTGTGCGCGCTCCTGCTGCCCTGATGACACCGCCGAGTCCTTCCTGCTTGTCCCACTTGTGTTCAACATAGCTCACGCACCGTGGCCATCGGCGGGGAGCGGAACAGGGCCGCTCCCCGGCCGTTCCCGCCGCTCCGCCGCCCTGTGCCTCCTCGTTCACCAGGCCAGTTCGTCGAACAGGACCGTCGGCTCCCTTTCCGCACCCGCGCCCAGCAGCTGCTCCGCCCAGATCACCTTTCCGCGCGCCGCGTACCTCGTGCCCCACCGCTCGGCGAACTGCGAGACCAGGAACAGTCCCCGGCCGCCTTCGTCCGTGGTGGCCGCGCGGCGCAGCCGCGGGGAGGTGTTGCTCCCGTCGGACACTTCGCAGACCAGGGTGCGGCCGAGCATCACCCGGACCCGCACTGGCGGGGCACCGTACCGGATGGCGTTGGTGAGGAGTTCACTGAGGATCAGCTCAGTGGCGAAAGCGCATTCCTCCAGCCCCCAGGAGCTCAGCCGACGGCTCACCTCGGCACGCACCCGGGACACCGCGATCACGTCGAAGGGTACGTCCCAGCCGGCCACCCTGGACGGGTCCAGCAAGCGCGTACGAGCCACCACCAGCGCGACGTCGTCACTGGGGTGGCCCGGCAGCATCGTCTCCATCAGGGCCCGGCAGGTCTCCTCGGGCGTCATGTCCGGATCCGCCACGGTCGCACGCAGCAGCTCCAGGCCCTCGTCGATGTCCCGTCGGCGGTCCTCGACCAGGCCGTCGGTGAACAGCACCAGACGGCTCCCCTCGGCGAGGTCCAGCTCGCTCGATTCGAAGGGGTGGCCGCCGACTCCGAGCGGCGGCGAGAGCGGCAGGTCCGGGTAGGCGACACGGCCCAGCGGATCGACCACCGCGGGGGCGACGTGCCCCGCCCGGGCCAGCGTGCACCGGCCGCTCACCGAGTCGTAGATCGCGTACAGACACGTCGCGCCGGTCACCAGCGCCCCCTCACCGCTCGCATCGGTCTGGCTGTCGAGACGCATCACCATCTCGTCGAGATGGCCGAGCAGTTCGTCCGGCGGCAGATCGAGGGAGGAGAAGTTGAGCACGGCCGTCCGCAGCCGGCCCATCGTCACGGCGGCGTGCAGCCCGTGCCCGACCACGTCGCCGACGACGAGTGCCACCCGGAAGCCCGGCAGCGGGATGACGTCGAACCAGTCACCGCCCACACCGGACTGCGCCGGCAGGTACCGCCAGGAGGCGTCGAGGGCGTCCTGGTCCGGAAGGTCCTGGGGGAGGAGGTTCCGCTGGAGCGTCACCGCCATCGTGTGCTCACGGGAGTACCGGCGTGCGTTGTCGATAGCGACGGCGGCACGCGCCACCAGCTCCTCGGCGACCGACACGTCCTCCTCCTCGAACTGCGGGGTGCCGGCCGCCCGCCAGAAGTTGACCATGCCCATGACCACGCCACGGGCCCGCAGCGGCACGGTGATCAACGAGTGGATGCCGTACTCCAGGCCCGCGCGGGCCCCCGCCGGGTCCTGCGCACGCCATCCCTCGGCGGCCGCCAGGTCCGGCTCCAGCACGGCGTGCCCGCTCCCGAGCGCCACGGCCATCGGCGTGTCCGGCTCGACGAACCGGATCAGGTCCCCCACGGGCTGCAACGGGGGGGCCTCGTGCGATCCGCTCAGCGCCGTCCGCCGCATCTCGGTCACCGCCCCGGTCGGTTCCTCGCCCCGCAGCACGGCGTCCAGGAGCTCCACGGTGACGAAGTCCGCCATCCGGGGGACCGCGATCTCCGCCAGTTCCTCGGCCGTCCGCCGTACGTCCAGCGTGGTGCCGATCCGCACCCCCGCCTCGTACAGCAGCGTCAGCCGCTTCCTGGCCACCTCCGCCCGCCCGCTCAGGGCACGCAGTTCGGTGGTGTCACGGAGGCTGGCGACCATGCCCGGCGCACCTCCGTACGGGGCGGTCAGCCGGGTGTTGACCGCCAGCAGCCGGTCGCCGCTGAGGAACACCTCGTCGGAGACGACCTCGCCCGACACCAGAAGCCGGGTCATGGCGGGCCCCAGACCCAGCTCCGAGACGTGCAGCTGATCGGCGTCCGGCGGCAGATCGAGGAGTCGGCGGGCCTCGTCGTTGGCAAGCAGCAACCGGCCGTCGCCCCCGATGATCAGCACACCCTCGCGCACCGCGTGCAGCACCGCGTCATGGTGCTCGTACATCCGGGTCATCTCCGCCGGCCCCAGCCCGTGGGTCTGGCGTCGCAGCCGGCGGCTTACCAGCGCGGTGCCGGCGGTCGCCAGCGCAAGTGCCCCCGCGGCGGAACCGAGCACCACCGGAAGCTGGCGGTCCAGCACGGTGCCGATGTTCTCGAAATGGATGCCGGCGCTGACCATGCCGACGACCCGCCTGCTGGGGTCCGTCACCGGGACCACGGCCCGGACCGCACCCGTCGGCTCCCCCTCGAACGTCTCCGTGAACGCCTCGCCCGCAGCGGCCCGTCCGACCCCCTCGGCCTGCGTCCCGATCAGCGCCGGATCCGAATCGGTGTAGCGGATACCGTCCTTGCCGAGCACGGAGAGGAAGTCCACGCCGGAACCCCGCCGCGCCTTCTCCGCCGCGGGTTGCAGCAGCGCCGTCGGATGGCGGGACTGCAGGGCCAGCGCGGTACCGGGGGCGTGCGCGAACGCCTCCGCCGCGGCCAGCGAACGGTCCTCGGCGTTCTGCCGGCTGTCGTACCTGCCCTGCAGCACCAGCGCCACCGTCGCCGCGACGACCAGCACCAGGACCACGAGCACCTGCAGCAGGAACACCTGGGTGGCGAGCGTGCGCACACTCAGCGACGAGGAGAACCGCCGGCCCGCCGGACGCCGGGCGTCCGGGCGCCCGGGCTGATCGCGTGACCGTCGGCGGCCGGGCGGCGGAACCGCTCTCGGCCGGGACCGGCGGGAACGTCCGATCATGTCCCCAGTTCTAGCACTGCGCTTCCGGTCGCGGCGACCGCTGGCGGGCCGCCCGGCGCCGCCGCCGGGCGCGCGTCGTCACCCGGGTGGCCCGCCGGTATCCGCCGGGCGGGCGTATTTCCCGGGTGCCGGGGCGGGTACGGGTGCCCGCCGGGGACACCTCGGTTGTCCGGGAGGTGTGCCGCGTGCAGAACACATCCACACCCGCGGCCTTCGGCGCCGGGAGACGGGCGCTGCTCGTCGGCCTGCTGGTCCTCGCCGTGCTGTTCGGACCGGCGTGCGGGACCGGCGCCGCAGGCTGGGCCGCCGAGCACCGGGCCTCCTCGGCCACGGGCGAAGTCCCCGCTCCGCAGCCGGAAGGACAGCACGACGGCAGCGACACGGGACAGCCCCCTCGCTGCTTGCGGCGCCCGGCGAGCGGGACGGCCGGAGGCCCCGCCACGGCGGACGGGCCCCTGCCCCGGTACCGCGGGCCGGGCGACCGCACGACCCCACCGGAAGTGCCCGCGGCGGCCGTACGGGCCGTGCGCTGCGTGGTGCTGCGCTGCTGACGGACGGTTTCCGCTCCACACGTCCCCCATGCAACCCGCACCACTCAGTGAGGTGTTTCGCCATGCCCATCGACCCTCTCGCCGCCTGCCACGCCATGCTGCGCGCCGAGGTCGCGCGGACGAGTGCAGAGGTCACGCGGACGAACGCGGGGAGCGACCGGCCGCCGGTCGCCGCACGCTCCGACGAGACCGCCCGGTCCGACGCCGAGGCGTCGGACCGGAATCCGGAGGGCTCGCGGCATCAGCCGCGACGCTGAACCCCGAGACGCGGGGGCCGGGCGTCGTACGCGTCCGGCCCCCGCCGTCGGCGGAACACCGGGAGGCGCGCCCCCGCGCCCATGGGCCTCAGGAAGCAGCCGGGAACGTGTACGGCCGGGTGATGATCTCCATGCCGTGGCCCGAGGGATCCGGGAAGTAGACCCCGCGGCCGCCGTGGTCGTGGTTGATCTCGCCGGGCCGCTTCCCGTGCGGATCGGCGTAGTACGTCAGCCCCGCCCGCCGGATCCGCTCGAAGGCGGCGTCGAACTCCTCGTCGGAGACGAGGAAGGCGTAGTGCTGGATGGTGATCGACTCGGCCGGGATGGTGGCGAAGTCGAGGGTGACGCCGTTGGCCGTCTCCACGGCGATGAACGGGCCCCATTCGATTCCGACTTCGAGGCCGAGTATTCCGGCGAGGAACTCGGCGGACTCCCGGTTGTCACGGGAGTGGACGATGGTGTGATTCAGCTGGACAGACACAGTGGGATGCCTCCGTAAGGCAATCTCACCGGCACCTCCATGCCTCACCCGGACGGTGACCGACACGCGGTGCCGTGCTCAGGAGCCTAGGCGGCTGCCGCCGCGGAGCCAAGGTCTTTTCCCGGTGATGCCCGGGTCGGGGGGCGGGACACCGATGTATCGCGGCAGTGAGAGGGAGGCGTGCCGTCCGCTGAAGGGGCCGCTGTCCACTGAAGGGGGAGCAGGCCACTGAAGGGGAGGGCCGCGCGCACGCCATCCCGGTGGGGTGTGACGTCACGCGGCCGGCCAATTCCGCTTCCTGCCCGAGCCGGTTCGGGGACGGGGGCGCCGTGGTCCCCCGCTTCCCTGTCCTCCGGCACGCCGCACCGCCCCGGAACAGGTCGCCCCGCGCCGTCCGCACCGCGAATCCCCGCGGCACCCGGTGACCACGGATCGCGACAGGGTGATGCGCCACGGCACGTTGTGGACGAAGCTGAGGGGTGTGGCGCGACATCCGCAGGAGACTTCGCGGCCTCCCGTTCCTCGGTGAGCGCAGGCCCGCGGACGAGGACGCCCGCGGGCTGCCGGAGGCCGTGCGCGGCAGCCGGGTGGGCGTCGTGGTCCTGGACGAGTGCCTGCGCTACGTGACGGCCAACGAAGCCTACTGCCGGATCAGCGGGGAGGACCACGACCACCTGGCCGGCCGTCGGCCAGGCGTACAGGCGGCACGGCGACTGGACCTCGACCTGCCGGCCGAGGTCCTGGACGACGGACTCCCGCGCACCCGCGTCCTCGAAGGCCCCCGGCACGCCCGGCCGCTCCGCAAGGACGAGTTCCCGCCCGCCGGGCCCGTGCTGCTCGCCTGCCACCGCATCGAGCGTCGCAAGGGCCCGGCCCGTGTGATGTGCCTGCTCGTCGAGGCGCCCCAGCACGACCTCGCCGTCACCTCCATCGGCTCGACCCTCGACGAGAGCGTCACCTGCGCCGAGCTCGCCCACCACCTCACCCGCAACCTCGCCCGGACCGTCGCCGTGGACGTCCTGCCCACCGGCCCCTCCGGCGATCCGCTGCCTCGGCCGAAGCCCAACCGGCCGCTCCGCCTCCTCAGACGGGCCACCAGCGGCTACCGCAGCCCACTCGACGAGGCCGAGCGGGTCGCCGACTATGTCGAGCACGCCGTGGGCACGGCGCCCGCCCGCGCCTTCCACACCCGGCGGGCCGTCGCCGCGCCGGAGCCCGGCGCGGCGGGCGCGGCGCCCCTGCTCGCCGTACCGCTGGACACGGCCGACGACACCCTCGGTGTCGTGCTGCTCGCCCGCGGCACCGGGGAGCCCCCGTTCGGCGACCGCGAGCTGCTCGCCGTCCAGGACGCGGCACACCGCGCGGCCATCGGCATCGACCACGCCCGCCGCCACGAGGCGGCACTCGAGGCCACCTCCCGGCTCCAGCACGCCCTGCTCACCGAGCCGGGCAACCCGCACCCCAACCTGGAGCTGGCGACCCGCTACCTGCCCGCCGGGAGCGGCAATCTGGTCGGCGGCGACTGGTACGAGACGGTGCGGCTCCACTACGGACGCACCCTGCTGGTCATCGGGGACGTGATGGGCCACGGCCTGGAGGCGGCCGTCGACATGAACGCCTACCGGTCGATGCTCCGCTACGTCGCCGCCAACGAGCTGCCGCCGCACCGCGTGCTGCGCCAGCTCGACGCCGCCATCTCCGAGTCACCGACCCGTCGGCCCGCGACCTGTCTCCTCGCGCAGATCGACCCCGCCCGGCGGATCTGCAGCTTCGCCAGCGCCGGCCATCTGTCGCCCGTGGTGTTCGCCCCGGACGGCACCGCGACACCACTGCCCGTGCCCGCCGGTCCGCCGCTCGGCACCGGCGTGGGCGGGTACGAACCGGCCACCCACCCGCTGGAACCCGGCCGGACGCTGCTGATGTTCACGGACGGTCTCGTGGAGCGCCGCGGCGAGGACATCGACGTCTCCCTGGCCAGGGTGGCGTCGCTGCGCGTCCCCCGGGGAACCGGCGTCGACGACCTCCTCGAATCGGTGCTCACGCTGCTCGACGCGCGTCACGCCGAGGACGACGTCGCCGCGCTGGCCGTCCGGGTGCGCAGTCACCAGCCGTAGACTTCGACCCGTGAGGCGGACGTCATGCGCTGCGGACAGGGGAGTCGGCTACGAGAACCGTGGGACCGGCGACGGTGAGCGGCGGCAGCCGCGGCGGGCCTCGTGATCGAGGCGATACTGCCACCCGGTACGGCCGCCGCGGAGGCGTTCGGCGATCCCCCGCAGGCGTGGATCCACCCGTCGGAGGCCGAGGCGATCGGGAACGCCGGCGACAAGCGCCGACGGGAGTTCACCACCGCCCGCTGGTGCGCCCGCCGCGCGCTGGAGGAACTCGGGCATCCCGCGGTGGCCATCCCGGTCGGTGACTCCGGGGCGCCCCTGTGGCCGGCTCGTGTCGTGGGGAGCCTGACGCACTGCGATGGCTATCGTGCCGCAGTGGTGGCGGACAGCAGCCGGTTCCTCACCATCGGCGTCGACGCCGAGGTCCATGCGCCGCTCGATCCCGACGTCATGGACATGGTCGTGACGGAGCCCGAGCTCCGGCGGCAGCGGATGCTGCTGCGCCGGCAGCCGGGGGTCCACTGGGACTGCGTGCTGTTCAGCGCCAAGGAAGCGCTCTACAAGGCCTGGTTCCCGCTGGCCCGGAGCTGGCTCGGCTTCGAGGAGGCGGACGTCGAGCTGCACCCGGACGGCACGTTCAGGGCGCGGCCGTTCGTCCCGGCCGCGGGCGTGCCGCCGGAGGGCTTCGCGGGACGGTGGATCGTGTCCGGCGGTCTGTTGGTCACCGCGATCGTCGAGCCGTGCCGCCCGGCCGCCGGGCCGGGACCTCCGAACCGTACGGGCGGGGCGGGGCGTGTGGGCGGGACAGGGCGTACGGGTGGGGCCGGCCGGGCGCCGGGCGGCTGACCTCGTGCTCGTTCCGAGCGGTGTCGCGGTGGACGGCCTCGTAGCCGGGTTCCCGGGTTCGCCCGGCACGGCCGGAGGCGAACCGGTCCGGTCACCGGCCGGTCGGGCCGAGGACTGCTGTCACGAGCCGACGCGCGTAAGCGGTGTCGAGCCCGTGCGGGCGGAAGAGGATGCGGTACATCAGGGGCGCGACGACATGGTCGACGACCGTTTCGACGTCGGGTGCCTTCTCCCCGCGTTCGGTCGCACGGGTGAGGACGACGCCGATCTGTTCGGCGGCGTAGGCGGAGCACCGGCTGGCGTTGCCGCCGTCCGGGTCGCCGAGCAGGGCGTCGCGGACGTAGGCGCGGCCGGTACGGGACAAACTCCAGATCAGACCTTCGCGATGAGCGAGGCGGACCTCTTGCACTGGAGGACGCCGTTCGAGGAGCCCGACACCTCAGAACTCGATGGTCATGAGATTGATCGTCCGCCTCCTGGGTGGTCGGGTTGGCTGGAGTGGGCCGCCGATCGGTGGCCGTCGTTCACGTGACCATCCGGCTCAACCCGGGTGCGGTCCCACCGCGGCAGCTCGGATGCCTGGACTCAACCGAGACGAACACAAGCTGAACCGTCTCACTGATCTCCGGGCACCGCAGGTCATCGACTCGCGCTACCCGGACTTACCTGAGACAGGACAACCGGTCAGAGTCCTGCGGCGCGACGCCGACGGTGGTGGGCGATGGTGACGGCGGCAAGGAGTGGCCCCCAGGCGACCAGCGGCAGGTAGAGGATTCCGGCGATGGTGCTGCCGAGTGCGGTCATGTCCGGGTGGGGGAAGGCCCACCAGAAGGCAAACTGGGTGAGGATCAGCGTCAGCGCCCCGGCGCCGAGGCTCGCCGCCACGGTCACCGCACGCGGGTTCGGCCGGCGCCCGCCGACGAGGGGGACCCACCGCGGCAGCACCTCACCCCACGGCCGGACCAGCCCGAGCGTGAGCAGCGCGAGCAGCTCTCCGCCCACGGTGAGCCCGACCACGTAGACTGCACCCCAGCCGGTGAAACCCATCGCCTCGTACCCGGCCTCGGTGTACCCGGCGGTGAAACCGGCCGCCAGCAGCAGGCGCCAGATCCCGGACGGCAGGGTGACCAGCGCGGCGGCGTGGGCAGCACGGACGGCCCAACGGGGCGGGGACGGAAGGCTCGTGTCAAGTTGCGTGGTCGTCATGTGCACTATCGTCTCGGTGTGCCGTCGCCCCGGCATCGTCCCTGAGGACCGGCCTCGAAGCCGGACTCAGAAGGAGACCCGTACCTCCGTCTCCTCCGCGCGGGGGAGGGCTGTCGCCCCCTTCGGCCACAGGCGCATCGATGACGACTCCCCGCCGCCGGCTCGGCAAGCACTTCGCTGTGTACGTCCGGCTGTACGTGCCTGTGCACGTTCACGTTCACCTGTACGCCGACACGGGGCAGGGTGCCGGCTCTCAGGGCGCGCTCGCGTGCTCGCAGCATGGACTCGGCGAACGCCTGGACCTGCGGTCGAAGTGTGAGCGGGGTGGCGTCGATGCGGTGTCGGCGGCGTCCAGCGGCGAGCTGTTGCGCTTGGTCGGTGGGAAGGGCGAGGCCGCGCTGGGTGAAGAAGCCTTCGAGCGCGCGGGCGAGGGAGCCCATGGACCGGCCGGGGCGGCGGGCTCGGTCCAACAGGGCCTGGGGGTGGTTGGGCTGTTTGTCGTTCAGTAGTCTGCCCAGGGTGCTGATCATGGTGCAGGCGCGGCTCACGCAGTGCCGTTCGGCGAGATGACCGGCGCCACCCAGCCAGGGCACGGGCTCGGCGAGCCGTGCGGCCAGGTTCTCGGCGGCGATGACGGGTCGATCGGCAGGGCGGCATGCAGGCGCGGCCGGACGCCGGCCCCGGTCCCACAGCCGGCGCCAGGCCGTCACCCCGGAGCAGCCCACGGTCTCCGCGGGGACATCACTCCAGGCCACACCGGTCCGCAACACGTACAGGATGCCGGCGAGGGCGGCACGGTCAGGAACACGCAGCCGCCCCGGACAGCGGCGGCTCCGCTCGGGAACGGGTGGCAGCAGCGGAGCCACCCGCTCCCACACGCCGTCAGGAACAAGATCAGCAGGCACCCCTGGAACCTTGCCCATCAAGGTCATTGAAGGCAAGACCCGACGCTCGGACTCATTCTGAAACGATCAGTCAGTGCACCGGTGGCTTGATGAGCGGCTCTGCGGCAGGACTTGCGGTGGAGGGGCTACCCGCGGATCATGTTCGTCTCCTCGGTATCGCCTCTGACCACTGTCAGCCCGTTCGGTGCCACGACGCTTGCTGTGCCGTCAGCCGCGATGGTGACCTTCAGTGGGCCACCGGCGACCTGAAGTCCCGTCACGGTCAGTGGGCCGTACTCCTGGGCGAATGTGGGTGCAACCGTCACGGTGCCCACGGGCGCGTCCGCGTCGAGGCCCAGGGCGGACCGGAGCACCATGACCGATGCTGCCGCTGCCCATGCCTGTGGCCGGCAGGATGCGGGGTAGGGCGCGGGCTGTTCGCGCGCCGCGGTGCCGTGGCCCGCGAACAGTTCGGGCAGGCGGGCGTCGAAGCCGGCGGAGGCGGTGAGCAGGCCCGCTGCCAGCGGGGCCGCTGCCTCGGGGAATCCGGCTCGGACCAGGCCGTGTACGGCGATCGCCGTGTCGTGCGGCCAGATCGAACCGATATGGTAGCCGTACGGGTTGAAGCCCACAGACTCGCTGCTCAGCGTGCGCAGCCCGTGGCCCGAGTCGAGGTCCGGCGCGCTCAGCCGGGCCGCCAGCAGGGCACTCTCCTCGCGGTTCAGCAGACCCGTGCCGAGCAAGTGGCCGAAGCCCGAGGTCACCGAGTCCACCGGCCGGCCGTCACGGTCCAGGGCGACGGCCGGGTACGGGCCCCGCGCGTCGTGGACCCAGAACCGCTCCCGGAAGCGGCCGGCCAGCCGCTCGGCCCACTCCTCCCACTCGTCGGCCCCCCGGCGGCCGAACGCCCGCAGCAACGCCGCCCCGCCCAGCGCCGCCTCGTACGCGTACGCCTGCACCTCGCACAGCGCGATCGGCGGGGCAGCGAGGCGGCCGTCCCGGTGGCGGATGGAGTCGCCGGAGTCCTTCCAGCCCTGGTTGGCCAGGCCCCGGCCGGTCTGGTCGATGTACTTGAGGAAGCCGTCGTCGTCGGCGTCGCTGGATGCGCGCATCCAGGCGAGCGCGGACTCGGCGTGCGGCAGCAGCTGTTCGACCTCCTCAGGAGCCATGCCCCAGCGCCACGCGTCGTGCAGCAGGGTGACCCACAGGGGGGTGGCGTCCACCGTGCCGTAGTAGACCGGTGGCAGCGTGAGCGTGTCGGTGAACTCCTGGGTGGAGCGCCGCACTTCGTGCAGGATCTTGCCCGGCTGCTCCTCGGTCGCCGCATCGACGACGCCGCCTTGGCGGCGGGCGAGGGTGCGCAGGGTGCCGGCCGCCAGTTCCGTACCCAGCGGCAGCAGCATGCGGGCCGCCCAGATCGAGTCGCGGCCGAAGAGAGTCAGGAACCAGGGGGCGCCGGCCGCCAGGAACTGGTCGGCGCGCCCTCGGGTACCGTCGTCGGAGAGCGGGTCGGTCAGGCGCAGCCGGTCCAGGTCCGCGACCGACTGCTCCAGCCAGTGGTCGAACCGCCGGTCCGCACTGCACAGGACGGGAGTGCGCCAGGGCAGCTGGTCCGCGGGCCCGGCCGGGAACTGGTCGCCGTCGTCGTGAGTGGCCGTGCAGGCCAGGAGTGCGCTCCAGGACTGGCCGGGGGCGAGTTCGACGTCGTACGACAGTCGCCCGGTCGTCGCATCCAGCGCGTCGGGCGCCGGGGTGCTGAGCAGGCGTACCACGAGTCCGTCGCCGGCCCAGGCCAGTCCGCCCGCCACGGCCTGGGCGGGTACCTCGTCCGGGGCGTGGCCGGACTTCACCCGTTCCATTGGCGCGAGGTCGGTGGCCGCCTCGATGAAGAGCCGGAAGCGGACGTGCTGTGTGCCGGCGTTGCTGACCTCGAAGGTCTCCTCCAGCCGGCCGGAGGAGACCCTTCGGCGCCGGTGCAGGGTGACCGCCGGGTCCGCCGTCACCTCGCCGAGGCCCCGCAGGATCGCGCGGAAGTCTGCACGGTCGGCACCTTGCAGACCGCCCCCGACCGGTGCAAGCGCAATGCCCTCGACGGCTACGGCGAGGTGGGCCAGGCCCCTGCGGTCACCGTGGTAGAAGCCGTCTGCGCCGCTGCCGAGCTGTCCGTCGGCGTGCGAGATCACCAGGCTCGGCGCGCTCAGCGTGACGACGGCGTCGTGCAGGAACGGCTGTAGTCCCTCAGCTACGGGAGGGGTCGTGACCGAGTCGTTGGTGTCTGGGGTCTTGACAGTAGTGTCCACAAGAGCAGAACCTCTCAGGCGTTGGATCGTTCCAAGGACATTAACGACGACGCCACAGCGATGGCAATGCTCTTGTAACGTTCAAATGAGGCGCCGGAAGATCACGTTCCAGCATGCTCGCCCGACCGATCCGGGAGACCCGTATGCCCCGCTCCACCAGCATGAATTCCTCGGCCAACGGCGGCCCGGTGACCCTCGCCATGGTCGCCCGCCGGGCCGGCGTCTCCCCGCAGACCGTGTCCAACGCGATCAACTCGCCGGACCTGCTGCGTCCCGAGACCCTGGAGCGGGTCCGCCGCGCGATCGACGAGATGGGCTACCGCCCCAGCCGCGCCGCACAGACGCTGCGCACCCGTTCCAGCAAGCTCATCGGCTACGGCATCCGGCCCACCCCGCCCGGCACCACGGCCCCGGTCATGGACCGATTCCTGCACGCCCTGTCCGAGGCCGCCGACGAGGCCGGTTACCGGATCTTGCTCTTCGCCGCACGCGCCGGCGGCGCGAGCCTCGAGGGCTACGAGGAACTGCTCGACAGCCATGATGTCGACGGCTTCGTGCTCAGTGACACCGAACGCAACGACCCGCGCCAGGCCTGGCTGGCCAAGCGGGGCGTGCCGTTCGTGGGCTTCGGCCGGATGTGGTCGGCGCGGCAGATCGGCGACTGGGTCGACGTGGACGGCGCTTCGGGCACCGACGCGGCGGTGGAGCACCTGGTCGCCCTCGGGCACCGCAGGATTGCGTTCCTCGGCTGGCCGCGCGGCTCCGGTGTCGGCGACGACCGCGCCGAGGGCTGGCAGCGGGCCATGCGCCGGCACGGACTGCCCACCCGCGGGCGGCGCGGGCAGAGCGTGAACGACATCGACGCGGCCCGCGCCGCTGCGAAACCGCTCCTGGACGCAGGCACGACCGCCGTGATCGCGGCCAGCGACATGCTGGCGCTTGGCTGCTATCAGACGCTGCGCGAGCGCGGCGCCCTCCCCGGGCGGGACGTCGCCGTGGTCGGCTTCGACGACTCGCCGACCGCCGAGATCCTCTCGCCCGCTCTGACCTCCGTCGCCCAGCCGCTGGAGGAAGCCGGCCGTCAGTGCGTGAGGCTGCTGCTGGCCCGCATGGCCTCCCCCGACGCCCCACCCGAGCGGCTCCTGCTGGAGCCGTCCCTAATCGTCCGCGACAGCACCACCACGTCAAGGTCCACCGTCGCCGAGTAGGCACCTGCCGCCGGCCGGTCCCTCACCCAGTTCCGCCCTCCTCGACCCCCACACCCCGGGCCCACGCCCCTGTGCCGCCCGGGTGGAGCCGCCTCGTACCACCCCGAACCCTCGGAGGAATCCATGGTCAACCGTACGGCCGCCGCCGCCCTCCTGGCCTGTGCGGCACTGCTGACCGCCACCGGCTGCTCGTCGAGTTTCGACAGCAGCAAGGAGACGGTGCAGAACACCAGCTCCAGCCAGCACCTCACCGTGCTGATAGCCACCTCGGGCGAGGCCGAGACCAGCGCCGTCAAGCAGGCGGCAGCCGCCTGGGCGAAGAAGTCCGGCAACACGGTGACCGTGGAAGTCGCCAAGGACATGAACCAGCAGCTCGCCCAGTCCTTCGCCGGACACAAGCCGCCGGACGTCTTCTACGTCAACTCCGACCAGTTCGCGAACTACGCCAAGGCCGGCTCCCTGTACGCGTACGGGGACGACATCAAGGACGCGGACGACTTCTCCGCCCAGCTGCGCGCCTCCTTCACCCACGACGGGAAGCTGGTGTGCCTGCCGAAGGACACCTCCACCCTCGCCCTCGCCGTCAACACCGGGCTGTGGAAGAAGGCCGGGCTGACCGCGAAGGACTACCCGAACACCTGGGCCCAGCTCAAAACGGTCGCCGCCAAGCTGACCAAGGGCGACGTCACCGGGCTGGTCATCAATGGCGAGTACGCGCGGGTCGGCGTCTTCATGAAGCAGGCAGGCGGCTGGATCACCAACCCCGACCAGACGAAGATGACCGCCGACAGTACGCCGAACACCGAGGCCCTGGACTACGTGCAGTCGCTGCTGGAGTCCGGCGCCCTGAAGTACGCCAAGCAGGTCGACACGGGCTGGGGCGGCGAGGCCCTCGGCAAGGGCAAGGCTGCCATGACCATCGAGGGCAACTGGCTCACCGGCGGGATGAAGGCCGACTACCCGGACGTGAAGTACACGGTGGTCCCGCTGCCCGCCGGTCCTGCCGGGAAGGGCACGCTCGCCTTCAGTACCTGCTGGGGCGTGGCCCAGGCAAGCGCCCACCGGTCGGCCGCCGTGGACCTGGTGAAGTACCTCACCACTGCCGCGCAGATGGTCAAGAACGCGGACGCCTTCGGCGTGATGCCCTCCCGTACCAGCGCCCTCGCCGAGTACGCGAAGAAGAACCCTTCCGCCGAGGCATGGGCCGAGGCCACCGCCTACGCGCAGGGCCCGGTGACCGTCGGCGGCTTCGACAAGGTCCTCACCCAGTTCAACACCGACCTCGCCGCACTGAGCACCGGCGACCCGAAGAAGATCCTCGCCGACCTGCAGCGCAACGGCGAACAGGCCCTGGCGAAGGGCAACTGAGCATCCATGTCCCCGCGTACGTCACAGCACCCCCGCCCGGCCCCGCGTTCCCGCGCGGGCGGGGGTCCCCGTACGGCCGTCTCGCCGGGCGCCCCTGACACGCCCGGCGAGACGGGCCCAGCCGCGGCGCCCCGCGCCAAGCCCGCCCCGCGCGTGGGGCGCCGCGCCGAAGCCGCATGGGGCTGGCTGTTCGTCAGCCCCATGGTGCTCATCCTCGGCCTGTTCCTGGTGCTGCCGATCCTGATGGCCCTGTGGGTGAGCCTGCTGGACTGGGACGGGCAGTCCAACCCGTTCAGCGGACAGACGGAGTTCGTCGGCCTGGACAACTACCGCACACTGTTCACCGAGGACGGCCTGGACCGCACACTGTTTGCGACCTCGCTGCGCAACAACGCCTACTACGTGCTGCTGACCGTGCCGATCCAAACAGGCCTCGCACTGACGCTGGCCCTGATCGTCAACCAGAGGCTACTGCGCGGCCGGAGCGCACTGCGCACCACGTTCTACTTCCCCTCGGTCACCAGCTCCATCGCCGTCTCCACCGTCTTCCTCTTCCTGTTCCAGGGCAGCGGCGCCGTCAACATGCTGCTGTCGTGGATCGGGGTGAAGGGCCCCAACTGGTTCGCCGACCCCCGCGGCGTGCTGTCACTACTCCTCGGCACCCTCGGAGTCTTCGACCCCGACAAGCCGTCGGGCCCTCTCGCCGACCACTCCTTCATGGGGCTGTCCTGGTACGAGTGGCTGTCCGGGCCCTCCGTCGCGATGTGCACGATCATCCTGCTCGCCGTGTGGACAACCTCCGGCACCTTCATGCTGATCTTCCTCGCGGCGCTTCAGAACATCCCGCGCGAGCTGGAGGAGTCGGCCGCGCTGGAAGGGGTGGGCCGCCTCCAGATGCTGCGGTATGTGACGCTGCCGGCACTGCGGCCCGTGCTCTTCCTCGTCCTGACCCTGGGCCTGATCTCCACCTGGCAGGTCTTCGACCAGGTGTACGTGATGAGCCAGGGCAGCCCGGGCAACACGACACTGACGCCGGCCTACCTGTCGTACTCGGCTGCCTTCGACGACGCCGATTTCGGGCAGGGCGCGGCCATCGCGTTCGTGCTGCTCGCGCTGATCCTCTGTATGACCGCCGTCCAGCGCTGGGCGCTGCGGGAGCGCGGCGTCCACTCCAGGAGGCACCGATGAACACGAACGCCGCGGCCCGACAGACGCAGGGGCGTCCTGTCCTCGGCCGATTTCCTCCGCTGCTACGGCTGCTGGGATACGCCCTGGTGGTGGCGCTCGGGTTGTTGTACCTGCTGCCGTTCGTGCTCCAGTTGGTGACCGGGTTCAAGACGGACCCGGACGCAGCCGCACATCCCCTCGGGCTGATCCCGACCACGCCGACGACGGCCGCCTACCAGCGGCTGTTCGGACTGGGCCGGGCCGGGGACGGGGTACCGTTCGTGCGCTGGCTGGGCAACTCGGCCTTCGTATCGGTCGTGGTGACGGCCGGCCGCGTGCTCTTCGCCTCGATGGCCGGGTACGCGCTGGCACGACTGCGCTTCCCGGGCCGTACGCTGCTGTTCGGCCTCGTGCTCACAGTGATGGCGGTGCCGGGCGTGGCCCTGCTCATCCCGAAGTTCCTCGTGCTGAACACCTTCGGGCTGTTCGACACCTACACCGGCATGATCCTGCCCCTGCTGGTGGATGCGGGGTGCATCTTCATCATGAAGCAGTTCTTCGAGTCCATCCCGCGGGAGGTCGAGGAGGCCGCGCGAGTGGACGGGGCCGGGGTGTGGCGCATCTTCCGGTCCGTGGTGCTCCCCATGGCCCGGCCCGCGCTGATCACCGTGACAATCCTGTCGTTCCAGGGCTCGTGGAACGAGTTCACCCACTTCCTGGTGGCCACCCAGTCCGGCCAGTACGAGACACTGACCACGGGGCTCGCGCGATTCGTCTCGGGCGGACTTGGCGGCGGTACGCAGTACCCGCTGAAGCTGGCGGCGGCCCTGCTGTCGACGCTGCCGGTGGCGGCGCTGTTCTTCTGCTTCCAGCGCTACTTCGTGCAGGGAGCCAACTCGGGGGCGGTCAAGGAGTAGCCGAGGGCAACGTGCCGCAGAACTCCACCTCCGGCCGGCGCCTCGCGCGGGCAGGGACGTGGGCGCCGACGGCACCCGTCCCGCGCGCACCTCGACTCATTCCCCACCGTCGACCGACACCCCTGCTCCGCCCCCAACACACCAGCGAAGGCCGCCCACCAAGCTCAAGCAGTGGCCGGCACAGCAGGAGGACCATGCCCGCACGCCGCATACTGAGCAGGTGGCGGACGGCCAGACCGGCGAACAGCAGCGCCCAGAAGCCGACCTCACAGGCCACGATCAGCGTGGCGATCACGATGAGGCCCTCCTTTCATTCGGATCCGGCCTGTCGGCCGGCGCGCGCCCGATCGTCGTCGTGAGTGACGAACCGCGGCTACATCCTTCGATGTAGCCGCAGCTCACTCCAGGCGAGGAGGCCACGGGCCCGCCCCAGAGTGTTTGATGGGGTGATGAACCTCCCCCGCGCCCCTACCGCGACGATTCCCGCTGATCCTGATCCGTTCGAGCCAGCTGCGAGGGCGGGATCGGGCTCACCTCCCAAGCCTCGCCGACACGAGGCTCGCCAAAGAGACTTCAGCTGTGCATATAGAGGTACAAGGTTCGATGTGGCCTGCCGCCCGCGCCGGTTCCCGGCTTGGTGAACACATCCTCATCTGGTCACCAGTCATGCCGCGACGCACGGTGCCCTCTTCAGTAACGCGGGCACTGACGACACGGCACCGGGACATGCAGGCGAACTCATGACCACGACACTGACCGACGCCAAGCGCGCAGCGCGTGTTCTGCGCGATGACCTGATCCGAATCGGCGTGGCGAACGTCACCCACAGCCAAGCGCTGGAATTCGTCGCCCACCAGCTGGGCCATCGGGACTGGAACACCGCCTCTGTAGCCCTCGGCAGCACCCCCGGCTCAGGTATGCACGGCCCCGTTCCGGTCCTGCGTATCCAAGGATGGACAGCTGCCCGAGAGTTCTACGTCGACTATCTCGGATGTGCCGTCGAGTGGGAGCACCGATTCGAGCCTGGTATGCCGCTGTACGCACGGCTTCGCCGCGAGCTGATGGTCCTCGACGTGTCCGAGCACCACGGGGACGGAACCCCCGGCTCGGTCCTCTGGGTTCCGGTCGACGACATCCGCAAGCTGCACCGGGAACTCTCCGGCAAATCCTACGGGCGGGTGCGACCGGGAATCGACAACGACGCGCCCGGTGGTCCGACCATGGAAATAACCGATCCCTTCGCCAACGTGATCAGGTTCTGCGAAGCAGCCGAATGAGTCCCCGGGTGTGACTACCCGGCAGCTGCACCAGGGTGCGCAGGAAGCGGTCCTCGCGACGGTCAACACCTGCCGAAGAACCGGATGACGCGTACGCGGCTTAAGGATCAAGCTGAGCGGTCGACTTGTGGGGCGGTGCCGGATTGCACAGGCCGCGGTCCGGGCGAGCGCGTACGGACGGCGACCGTTACGAGCACAGACCTGCGATTCCCGGGCAACGGCTGGGCGGACCGCCTGCGTCTTGGCTGATGTTGCAGGGCTCGGCGTCTGCTGCCGCCGGTGGCGGTAGTCCGCCAGCGGTGCATTGAATACTTGAGGATGAGGAACGTGAGCAACAAGGCCGACGAGACGGGCGCCAGGACTCCGCAACAGCAAGAGTCGCCGGCGGAGGGGGCCTGGGAATTCCTGTGGGGGTCGCCTGGCCTGTTCCTGCTGGTGTCGATGGCGCTGTTCATCGCGCGACGCAATGAGCAGCAGGTGCAGATGGCGTGGAACCTCTATCTTCTCGCCTGGGCTCCTCTGGTGGTGATGGGCATGGTGAGCCTGCTGATACGTAAGAAGCCGCACATGCCCAGCCTCAAACTCAGTCTGCTGCTGCTGGTGGCCCTGGGGGCATACAACCTGCTACGGCATCACGACGGCTTCCCGTACTGACCGATCGTTTCAGAATGAGTCCGAGCGTCGGGTCTTGTGTTCAATGATCTTGATGGGCAAGGTTCCAGGGGTGCCTGCTGATCTTGTTCCTGACGGCGTGTGGGAGCGGGTGGCTCCGCTGCTGCCACCCGTTCCCGAGCGGAGCCGCCGCTGTCCGGGGCGGCTGCGTGTTCCTGACCGTGCCGCCCTCGCCGGCATCCTGTACGTGTTGCGGACCGGTGTGGCCTGGAGTGACGCGGAGACCGTGGGCCGCTCCGGGGTGACGGCCTGGCGCCGGCTACGGGACGCCGATGCCCGCCTCGTCGTCGCGGCCGGCCGACTGCTGCCGGCGACCACGGCGACCGCGAGGAGCCTCAGGCGTCCGGCGTGGGACCGTGCCACACCGTCGTGGTGTTGCAGAACTCCCGGATGCCGTGCCCCGACAGCTCCCGTCCGTATCCCGAGCGCTTCACGCCCCCGAAGGGCAGCGCGGGGTGGGACGCGGTCATCCCGTTGAAGAAGACGCCCCCGGCCTGCAGATCCCGTACGAACCGGGACACCTCGGCCTCGTCGCGGGTCCATACGTTGGAACTCAGCCCGAACGGTGTGTCGTTGGCGAGGGCCACCGCCTCGTCCAGGTCGGCGACCCGGTACAGCGTGGCGACGGGGCCGAACGTCTCCTCCTGGTGGATGCGCATGTCGGGGGTGATCCCGGACAGCACCGTCGGCTCGTAGAACCAGCCGCCCTCCAGTCCCTCGGGCCGACGTCCGCCGCACAGGGCCCGGGCACCCTTGTCCAGCGCGTCGTCCACCAGTTCCTCCAGGTCGGCCCGCCCCCGCTCACTGGCCAGGGGGCCGACGTCCGTCGACTCCTCCATCGGGTCGCCGACGGTCAACTCCCGCATCCGGGCGGTGAACCGCTCGGTGAAGGCGTCGTACACGTCGGTGTGGACGATGAACCGCTTGGCCGCGATGCAGGACTGCCCGTTGTTCTGCACCCGTGCCGTCACCGCGGTCCGCGCGGCACCGTCGAGGTCGGCGGACGGCATCACCACGTACGGGTCGCTTCCGCCCAGCTCCAGCACGGTCTTCTTGACCTCGTCCCCGGCGATCGACGCGACGGAGCGGCCGGCGGGCTCGCTGCCGGTGAGCGTCGCGGCGGCCACCCGGGGGTCGCGCAGGATGCCCTCGACGGCGTCGGAACCCACCAGCAGCGTCTGGAAGCACCCCTCCGGATAGCCGGACCGGCGGAAGAGGTCCTCCAGATAGAGGGCCGTCTGCGGCACGTTCGACGCGTGCTTCAGCAGGCCCACGTTGCCTGCCATCAGCGCCGGTGCCGCGAAGCGGACGACCTGCCAGAGCGGGAAGTTCCAGGGCATGACCGCGAGCACCACACCGAGCGGCCGGTAGTGCACGGCCGCCCGGGACGCGCCGGAGTCCTTGACGTCGTCGGGCGACGGGTGCTCGTCGGAGAGCAGCTGCTCGGCGTTGCGTGCGTACCAGCGCATGGCCTTCACACACTTGGCCGCCTCCGCCCGCGCACCGGTGATCGGCTTGCCCATCTCGGTGGTCATCGTCCGCGCGATCTCCTGCTGGTCCTCCTCCAGCAGGTCGGCGGCGCGGTCGAGCAACCGTGCCCGTTCGCCGAAATCGGTGGTCCGGTACGACAGGAAGGCCGCGTATGCCGTGGCCAGGCGCTGTTCGATGTCCGCGGGACCCAGTGCCTCGAACGTGCGCAGCGTCTCGCCGTTCGCCGGATTGACCGTCGCGATGGGCATGGGTGCGTCCTCCTCGACTCGGTACTCCGACCCTGCCGCGCCCGGGGAAGGGCCGCAACGCGAGGCCCGCAGAGGGCTTACGGGCGGTGTTGCGCATCCCTCGCGCCGACAGCACCCTGCTGCGGCGGCAGCAGGTCTGACATCGGCCGTCGCCGTCGCGGGCGGTCAGTCTCCGGCGATGCAGCCGCCCGGTTCGAGCGCGGCGGCGTCCGCGGAGTCGAGTGCCGCGGTCAGCGCGTTCAACCGCTGTCGCAGGTCACCGAGCTCGTCCAGGGACAGACCGGTCGCGGTGCTGATCCTGCGCGGTACGTCCAGGGCCTGCTCCCGCAGGGCGACACCGGAGGCGGTGAGGCGCACCGTCACCGAGCGCTCGTCCTCGGGGCTGCGTCGCCGCTCCACGTGTCCCGCCGCTTCCAGACGCTTGAGCAGCGGGGACAGGGTCCCGGAGTCGAGCCGAAGGTGCTCGCCGATGGCCTTGACGGGCTGCTCGCCGTGTTCCCACAGGACGAGCATCACCAGGTACTGGGGGTAGGTGAGGCCGAGATCCCGCAGCGCGACCCGGTAGACGCCGTTGAAGGCACGCGAGGCGGCGTGCAGGGAGAAGCAGATCTGGTGGTCGAGGCGCAGGAAGTCCTCGCTGCGCACCTGGGTCGTCGGCTCCGTCATGCCGACCAGGATAACCGCAGCCCCATTTAGTTGCGCACAATTGAATCGTGTGCTCTAGTTGTTCTCGCAAGGTTCCGCATGGACGAGAGGGATGGAACTCATGGACGCTCTGTACACCGCGGTCGCCACCGCCAACGGCCGCGACGGCCGCACCGTCAGCTCCGACGGCCGGCTGGACCTCCCGCTGGCCATGCCCCCGGCGCTGGGCGGCAACGGTGAGGGCACCAACCCCGAGCAGCTGTTCGCGGCCGGATACGCGGCCTGCTTCGCGAGCGCCCTCGGCCTGGTCGGCCGCCAGGCCAAGGTCGACACCGGCGACATCTCGGTGACCGCGGAGGTCGGCATCGGCAAGGACGAGACCGGCGGCTTCGGTCTCAAGGCCACCCTCCGTGTCGAACTCCCCGCCTCCCTCGAGGGCGAGACCGGCCACCTCCTGGTGAAGCAGGCCCACGAGGTCTGCCCCTACTCCAAGGCCACCCGCGGCAACATCCCGGTGGAGCTCGTCGTCGAGTAGGCGACGAGCAAGCACGGACGCGCCGCACACGGGACCGCCCAGCACCGCCGGGCGGTCCCGTCGCGCGTGCGGGGTCGGCCCGACAGCACGCTCCCCCCCGTAGTTCCCTTCCGGGCGGCTTCGTCAGGGGCGGGGCGGCTTCGTTCCACGACGGCCCGTCCCGGGGCTGTCACCCGAACGTGTGGGCATCGGGACCTTGGCGAATGTCCACGCGGACGCGGGTCACGGAACTTGCCAGAGTGAGCGTCGGCCCGCCGGGCCGGTGAACCAGGGGAGTTCCATGCCGATCATGAACAGCCGCGCCCGCCTCGCCGCCTTCGGCGCCACCGTGGTCCTCACCGTCGCGGCGCCGGCCCACGCGGCGCTCGACACGGGTGCCCCGGCCGCCGCCCCCGGCAGCGCCCCCCAAGCGCGCGGCGCGGGTCATGTCGAGACCCGGCTGTTCTTCGGCACCGAACGCCCGGACGGCGGCCCCGCCGTCACCGACCAGCAGTTCCGTGCCTTCATCGACGAGCAGGTCACCCCGCGCTTCCCCGCCGGGCTCACCGTCCAGGAGGGGCGCGGGCAGTGGCGTGACGCCACGGGCACGATCGAGCGCGAGCGTTCCTACGAACTCGTCCTGCTCTATCCGTCGGCCGAGGCCGCGCGGCGCGACGGGCAGATCGAAGCGGTCCGGGACGCGTACGAGCACGCCTTCGCGCAGGAGTCGGTGGCCCGGCTCGACCACCCCGTACTCGTCGACTTCTGAGCCCGGAACACGCGTGGAAGCGAAGCCGACACCGCTCCTCACCGCGGTCATGGCGGGCCTCACCCTCATCACCGGGATCATCGAGGCGGTCAGTGTCCTGGCGCTCGGCCCCGCCTTCACCTCGACGCAGACCGGAAACGTGCTCTTCCTCGGATTCGCGGTGATGCGCGAAGGACACCTCTCCGTCCTCGCGCCCGCGGTGTCCCTCGGAGCGTTCATGGTCGGAGCGCTCGTCGGCGCCCGCATCGAATCCGGCGTGGACGCACGCCGCCGCCGATGGTTCGTGGCGGGCCTGGTCGTCGAAGCCGGGCTGATCGCACTGGCGGCGCTGGCGGCACGGGGCGTCGAACCGGCAGAGGGCGAGCCGAAGACCCCTCACATCGCAGCCATGACCGTCCTGGCCTTCACCATGGGCGTCCGGAACGTCACCACACTCCGGGCCAATGTGCCGGACATGCCCACCACGCTGGTCACCCGAGGGGTGACCGCCCTGGTCGGCGGCTCGGCGCTCGGCCACGACACGGTCCTGGGCCGTGGGGCCTCCGCGACGCGACGGCGGTTCCTCGCGGTCCTCGCCATGTTCGCCGGAGCGGCCGTCGGCGCCGGACTTCTGCACGCCCACGTCTCCGCGACGGCCGTCCTCCTCCTGGCAGGATCGTTCGTCCTCGCCCTCGCCACCATGTGCGCGGCCACGCCCGGTTTCCGTCCGCCCGCACCTGCGTAGGCCCACCGCGCGGACGCCTGGCGGCGGTACCCGGCCACCGCAAGGGCCGGTAGGCCAAGGTCCGGCCTGCCTTCGGGCGGAACCACCTCGCCCATGCCCCCTTCCGGGTCACCCGAAGGGGACGCTGCCGCCCCGCCGACAGCGGCGCGGGGCCGCCGCGAGCACTCCGCGGAGGGCACCGCCCGACAGCAGGCGACCCCGGCAGAGTGGCCGGCCCTGGCGGTGGGGACGAGGCCGGGCTCGTCGGCGTCGGCCCTTCGACGCAAGCCCTACCGCTTGCCCCTCCTTGGATCCGCCCACCCGGTGGCGGGCACCACCGTCATGACCGCCCTCTTCGACAAGGCCCCCTCTCGGACAGGGCGGATTCTCGACGAGGCGGGCAGTGCGCAGCGGGAACGGTTCCTCGCCCGGGCGCCGCCGGGTGACGCCAAACGCCGCCGTTCGGCCGGGCAGGGCGCTCGGCGGGCACCTCACCGCGCGTGCCGCGCGCCGGGGCCCGCAACCCGACTTCGTACGACTCCCTCTCGCTCCGAAGGACCGACGGTCACCCGCGCACCGCGACGCGTACCGGGCCCGCGGCCGGGTCCACCGCGGAGGTCCAGGCAGAGGGCAGGACGAAGGAGCGGCCTGGGAAGGCCGTGCGGACGGACCGGTGGCGACGGAGCAGCCGGCCGTCCTGGTGGACCGTGAGGACCGGCCGGACCAGGACGTCCGCGGGGCGGAGCAGGAAGCGGCCGGACGGTGGGTGGAGGGCGTCGGCGGCGAGCAGGTTCGGGGAGATCCAGTGCAGGGGCGCGTCCACCAGCACCGGTGTCCGCTCGGCCGGCCAGGGCGCACCCGCGAGATGGCGGAGGACCGCGTCCGCCGCGGTCGCGCCGCCGCGCGCCGCGGTGTCGGCCGTCTCGCCGGGGTGGAGCATGTTGCCGGCCGCGAAGACGCCCGGCCGGGACGTACGGCACGCCGCGTCGACAGCCGGTCCGCGGGTACCGGCATCCCGGAACAGCCCGCCCGCCCGGGTGAGTTCGTCGTCGGGAACCCAGTCGCCGGTGAAGACGACCGTCTCGCAGCCGATCGTCCCCGCCCGGCCGTCGTCGTGCCGCACCGCCACCCCCGACAGCCGGCCCCGGCCCAGGAGTTCCGTCAAGGTGGTGCCCGTGAGGACCGGGACGTTCCGCCACGGCCCGTAGGCCGTCCGGTGCGGCAGTCCGCTGACGACGGCGACCACGTCCGCACCCGCCAGTCGCAGCACCCGGACCGCGACGCGGCTCACCGGTTCGGCTCCCACCACCACCGCACGGCCGGGGACGCGGTGGCGGTACGTGTGGACCCACTGCTGCAGCTCACCCGTCGTGAACACCCCGGACGGCCGGGTGCCGGGCACCAGCCGGGCGGTGCGCGGGCGTTCCCGTGCCCCGGTGGCGAGCACCACGGCGCGCGCGCCGATCCGTTCGAGTCCTGCCGGGCCGGTGGTGTCCAGGGTGAGCGGCCCCGCCCAGCCGGTCACGGTGACCCCGGTGCGCAGCGCCGCCCCGGCGCGTACCGCCCGGTCGGCCGAGCACTGCGCGTACTCCGGGCCGGTCATCGGCCGGCGCAGGTCACGGAGCCCGAACCCGCCGCGACGGCAGTGCCGGGGAACGCCGCCCGCCACCGGGTCACGCTCCAGCACCTCCACCCGGCCCGCCCCACCCGCGGCGAGCCGCGCCGCGGCCGCGAGTCCGGCAGGGCCCGCACCGACGATGAGGACGTCCACGGAGCGCTCGGCCCCCCTCACCGGCGTCCTCCTTCGGCCCGTTCGAACAGATCGCGTACGGCCGCCCCGCAGTGGAAGCCCTGACATCGTCCGCCGCGCGCCCGGGTGCGTCGGCGCAGCGCCTCCGGGGTTCGCGGTGGGATCGGTCCGGCCAGGGCGTCGCGGATCTCGCCGCGGCTCACCCGCTCGCAGTGGCAGAGGAGGATCCCGTACTCCGGGTCGGAGGCGATCAGTTCGGCCTGCCGGTACGGGCGGGGGGACGCCTCGCCGAGGTTCGGCATCCGCACCGGCACCGTAGGGCCCGCCCGCCCCGGCTCCAGTCCGGCCTCGACGAGCAGGTCCACGACGTGCGCGGCGATCGCCATGGAGGCCGTCAGCCCGGTGGAACGGATGCCGCCGACGCACACATAGCGGTGTTCGGGCCGGACACGGATGCGGTAGTCGTCGTGCTCGGTGGCGGCACGCAGACCGGCGTAGACCGCGGTCACCTCCTCGTCCAGGAGTTCCGGCACGATCCGCCGGCCCTTGTCCAGGAGCGCGGCCAGCCCCTCGGCGGTCGACTCCGTGGCGTCCCTGTCGTCCAGGTCCTCGGCGGTCGGGCCGAGCAGGACGTTGCCGTAGACGGTGGGTGCCACCAGCACCCCCTTGCCGCTCGCGGTGGGCACCGGCAGCAGGATGTGCCGGACCAGCCCGCGGGCGAACTTGTCGAACACGATGAACTGGCCGCGGCGCGGAGCGACCGTGAAGTCGTCGTGGCCCAGTTGCCGGTCCAGGACGTCCGCGTGCAGACCGGCGGCGTTGACCAGCCGGCGGGCCCGCAACAGGCCTCGTACGGTGGTCAGTTCGTGCGCCGCGCCGCCGTCCGTGACGCGTTCCACCCGGCAGTTCAGATGCAGGTCCGCGCCGCCGAGCACGGCCTGGGTGGCGTAGGCGAGCGTCGTCGTCCACGGGCAGACGATGCTCTCTCCGGGTACGTCGAGCGCGCCGAGCGCGCCCGGTCCCAGGTGCGGTTCCCTGGCCCGGAGCTCCTCGGCACCGATGAGACGTGCTGCGTGGTACTCGTTGCGCCGGGCCTTCGCCGCCAGGCCCGGCAGCGCGGCCAGTTGTTCCTCGTCCCAGGCGACGAGCAGCGCGCCGACGGGTTCCACGGGAACGCCGGTCTCGGCGGCGTAGGCGATGAGCCTGCGCTGTCCCTCCCGGACGAGACGGGCCTCGAGCGAGCCGGGCACGGCGTCGAAACCCGTGTGCAGAATCGCCGTGTTGGCCTTGGAGGTGCCGTCGCCGACGTCGTCGGAGGCCTCGACGAGGGCGATCCGCAGCCGGTACCGGGACAGTTCGCGGGCGATGGCCGTGCCCACCACTCCTGCGCCCACGACCGCCACGTCGTACAGCTCGTCGGGCAGCGGGCCGCCCGCGGTGACGGTCATGGTGCCGCCGGGGAGCGGTCGAGCAGACCCGCGACGGCGTCCCGGAAGACCGCGCGGCGCTCGGCCGCCTCGTCGGTGGAGATCCGCGGTTCGTAGACGGCCGACGGAGGCCGCACCGTAACCACTTGGTCCACCGTGGCGCCGGGGTCCACGCCCAGCCGGGCGAGCGCGCCCACACCGATCGCCGTCGCATCGGGCACCGCGGAGACCTCCACGGGCCGCTGCAGCAGATCCGCCTGCGTCTGCATCAGCAGCACCGACCGGGTCAGCCCGCCGTCCACCCGCAGCGCACCCGACAGCGGCCCGCCGAGGTCCGCGGCGGCCGCGTCGGCCAGCTCCGCGACCTGGGCGGCGATGCCCTCGCACAGGGCGCGCACCAGATGGCCGGCGGTCGTGTCCAGGCCGAGCCCCGTCAGCGAACCCCGCAGATCGCCGCGCCACCAGGGCGCGGCGAGCCCCGCGAGGGCCGGTACGAACGTCACCCCGCCCGCATCGGGGACACCGGAGCCGACCCGGTCGAGGTCCTCGGCGCCGGAGACGACTCCCAGGTCGCTGAGCCAGCGCACCGCGGAAGCCGCGGTGTACACCTGTCCGTCCAGGCAGTAGCTGGTCCGCCCGGCGAGCCGCCAGGCCACACAGGCGACCAGCCCTGAGCCGCTGCGGCGGGGCAGTGGTCCGGTCTGCGCGAGCAGGAAGGCGCCCGTGCCGTAGGTGCACTTGGCAGTGCCGGCCGCGGTCAGGTTCTGGGCGAACAGGGCGGCCTGCTGGTCGACGATCAGCCCGGTGAGCGGGATCTCCGCGCCGAAGGCGGTGGTGGTGCCGACCGGGCCCGCCGCGTCGACGATCCGCGGCAGCCGTTCACCGTCGAGACCGAACAGGGCGAGGGCGCGCGGCGACCACGCCACGGTGTCCAGATCCATCAGCTGGGTGCGCCCCGCCGTGGCCGCGTCCGTGACGAAGGCACCCGTGAGCCGGTGCACCAGCCAGACGTCGCTGGTCGTCACCACGCCCTCGCGGGTGAGACGGCCGCGGACCCACGCCATCTTCGGGGCGGCGAAGTACGGATCGAGCGGCAGCCCGGTGAGCTGCCGCAACTCCTCCGCCTCGGCGGAGAGTCCGGCGCACACCGATTCCGCCCGGCGGTCCTGCCACACGATCGCGTCGGTCAGCGGTGTGCCCGTCGCGGGGTCCCAGGCGAGGACCGTCTCGCCCTGGTTGGCCAGGCCGACCGCGGCGACCGGCTCCCCGGCCTCGGCGAGCGCCTGCCGCCCGGCGTCCAGGACCGACGCGAGGAGCCCGGCGGGATCGGTCTCGACGGCCCCGCCCGCGGAGTGCCGGGGCCGCACCGGTGCGAAGCCCGTGCCGATCACTCCCCGTTCCGGGCAGACGACCAGCGCCTTGGTCCCCGAGGTGCCCTGGTCCACGGCGAGGACCGGGCGGTCGCCCGTCATGCGGCACCCCGCGGCGGAGTCCCGCGCCGCGCCGGCTGTACGGAGGGCGACGTCGCGAGCCGGGCGCGATGCGGCGACGGCGGGGCGGGAACGGTGAGGAGAGCGCGAGACGCTGTGCACGGGCAACGCTTTGCAGTCAGCATGTCCAGTTCTTCGGTCGGGGGAGCGGACGACTGGAGACGATCACCGAGGGCCAGCCTGAACCAGCAGGCTGTCGACCGTCAAGGCCGTGCCCCGACCCCCGGCGGCGGAGCGGTCAACTTCCCTCCGTGATCGAATGGTTGCAGAAAGATTCGGCAACCGATCACCTCCGGGCTGATCTCGCTCTAGACTGATCGCCGACCAACTGCCGTTCCGTACAGGGAACTTCGTTCCGGCCACGACGCCGGACCGTCCGGACCCTGTTCCGTACCCCGCTGCCGAAGGATTCATGACAACGATGCCATGTACTGCGCAGGCGGCTGTCTGATGCCTCCCCGGGAGTTCCGGCCCGTCTACCATCCGGCGGGCCATGACGACGGGCTGCGCGCGGCCGTTCAGGACGTCCGGACCGGACGCTGGATTGCGATGCGGAACCTGCTGGTCGCGACACCCTCATGGGCGCAGTGGACGCAGCGGACCCAGGTGCTCGCGACGGTCGCCGCCGGATCGGACGTCGTGGAGACCTGGCGGACCGAGGAACCGCGCAGCGCGATCGCCGCGATGATGCACACCCGTGTCGTCGTCGAACGCACCGTCCGCGCCCATCGCGAACGGCACCCGCGCACCGGGGAGTTATGGCACGAGGCCCGGGAGGCCTGCCGGATCGCCGCGGAGGGCGCTCCCGCCGACCCGGTGCCCTGGGTGTGCCTGCTGGCCCTGGCCCGGCTGGACGAGCGGCAGCACGCGGAGGAGCACCGGCAGCTCCCGCCGTCACCGATGCTGCCGCCCGGCCCCTGGGGCCTGCTCACCGAAGCCGACAAGCGCGACCCGCACAACCGTGAGGCCCACCACCGCATGCTGCAGTTCGTGTACGGCAGGCCCGCCACGGTCGCGATGACCGAGGCCGCCCACTTCGCCCGGTGGTCCGCCGCGTCCGCCCCCGCGGGATCGGCCCTGCACGCCCTGCCCCTCTACGCCAGGGCGGAGCGCTACCGGCGCGAGCGGGGCCACGAGCGGGCCCTCGACCTCCACTGGATCGGCCGGGACGCCACACGCGAGGCACTGCGCGCCCTCACCGCGTGGTTCGAGCCCGCATCCCCCGCCGACCGTTCCCTGCTCGACCTCAACCACCTGGCGCACGCCCTGTGGGGCGCCCTCCGCTTCCCCGAAGCGGCCCGGGTGTTCGAGGCGCTCGGGCCGTACTACACCCCGCTTCCGTGGGCCTACCGCACCCGGCGGCCCGGTGAACAGGGCGCCGCCCTGGAGGTGTTCCTCCGCGCCCGGGCCCGCTCTCTCACCACCGCGCACGATCCGTGACGCGAGCGGGCCGGCGCGGTGCTCCCCGTGCCGCCGGCGGCCGCCGATGGGGACGCGCGCCGGCACACACGTCGGCGGAGACACCTCCACCGGCCCGCCCCGACCATCGCGCGCTGCCCACGGAGCCCGCGCCGGGTGCCCGTGACGCGTCCCGATCGCCGTCCTCGTCTCCCTCGGGCATGGCCCCGCCCCACCGGGTCACGCCCGTCGTCATGTCCCGTCGTCACGTCCCGTCCGCATGTCCCCGTCCTTCACGTCCCCAGGAGGTTCCACGGTGTCCCGTACGGCTCGGCCGAGTTCCGGCCGGCTCCCGGCCCGGCAGCACGCCCCCCACCAGGGCCGCACACCCCACCAGGACCGCCCCCCGCAGCGGGACGAGGAGCAGCGGCTGCGCGACCTCGGCTACCAGCCGGTCCTGGCCCGCCGTATGGGCGGCTTCGGCAACTTCGCCATCAGCTTCTCGGTCATCTCCGTCCTGTCCGGCTGCATGACGCTGTACGGCTTCGGACTCGGCACGGGCGGACCGGCCGTGATGATGTGGGGCTGGGCGGGCGTCGGGCTCTTCGTGCTGTGCGTCGGCCTGGCGCTGGCGGAGGTCACCAGCGCGTACCCGACCTCGGGCGCCCTCTACTACATGGCCGACCGGCTCGGCGGACGCCGTTGGGGCTGGTACACGGGCTGGCTCAACCTCCTCGGCCTCCTGGGCGCGATCGCCGGTATCGACTACGGCGCCGCCCTCTTCATCGGCGCGTTCCTGAACCTCCAGTGGGGATTCGACCCGACACCCGCCTCCACCATGGTCGTCTTCGTCGTCATCCTGCTGCTCCACGCCGTGCTGAACCTCTACGGCGTGCGGCTCGTCAGCGTGCTCAACTCCGTGAGCGTCTGGTGGCACCTCGGCGGGGTCACCGTGATCGTCGGGGCGCTCGCCCTCGTCCCGGACCACCACCAGTCCCCGTCGTTCGTCTTCACCGAGTTCGTCAACGACACCGGCTGGGCGAATCCGTTCTACGTCGCCGCGATCGGACTCCTCCTCGCCCAGTACACGTTCTCCGGATACGACGCCTCGGCGCACCTCTCCGAGGAGACCTCGAACGCCTCCGTCGCCGCGGCCCGCGGGATCGTACGGTCCATCTGGGTGTCGTGGATCGCCGGTTTCGTCCTGCTGACCGGACTCACCTTCGCCATCCAGGACTACGCCGGGACCCGCGGCACCGAGACCGGGGTGCCGCCCGCGCAGATCTTCCTCGACGCCCTCGGCACGGTCGGCGCGAGCGTCCTGCTCCTCGTCGTCATCGTCGCCCAGCTGTTCTGCGGCAACGCCGAAGTCGCGGCCGCCAGCCGGATGGTGTTCGCCTTCAGCCGGGACAACGCCCTGCCGGGCTCGGCTCTCTGGCGCCGCGTCAGCAGCCGCACCCAGACACCCGTCCCAGCGGTGTGGCTCGCGGTCACCGTCGCCTGCGTCCTCGCCCTGCCGTCCCTCTACTCGCCGACCGCCTACGGCGCCGTCACCGCCATCAACGTCATCGGTATCACCCCCGCCTACGCGATCCCCGTGTTCCTCCGGCTGCGCGCCGGCGACCGGTTCACGCCCGGGCCCTGGCACCTGGGCCGCTGGAGCAGGCCGGTCGGATGGATCGCGGTCGGCTGGGTGGCGGTGGTCACGGTGCTCTTCTGTCTTCCCCAGTCAGCCCCGGTGACCGTCGACTCCATGAACTACGCGTCGGTCGCCCTCGTGGTCGTGCTCGTCCTGGCGACCGTCTGGTGGTACGCCGCCCGGCGCTCGTACGGCATCCCGCCCACCGCGTACGGAAACGAGCGCGAACAGGCGGAGATCGCGGGCGGCATCGTCTGAGTCCGTGCGTACGGCACCTGTCGGCCGGGGCACGGGGAGGATTCCTGTGGCCCCGGCTCAGGCCGAGCGGGCCGGACGGACCGAGCGGGGCTCCTCCCGGCCGAACGCCCGGCCGTCGCTGACCGGGATGTGGTAGATCGCGAAGGCGTGGCCGATCACCGGCTGGGCCACGTTGCGCACCCAGACTCCGCCACTGGTCATGCCGTGCTCGGTGCCGAGATGGGCGTGGCCGTGTACCGCGAGGTCCGCCCCGGCCCCGTCCACCGCCTCGGCCAGTAGATAGCTGCCGAGGAACGGATAGATCTCGATCGGCTCGCCGGCCAGGGTGTCGGGGACGGGCGAGTAGTGGGTGAGCGCGATCCGCACCCCGCAGTCCGCCTTCGCCAGTTCCTCCAGGGACCGCCGCAGGGCGTCCGCGGACCGCCGGGTGACCTGTACGAAGGCCTTCATCTCGGGCTCGCCGAACTCCCCGGCGCTGCCCCCGGCGAAGCCTCCGCAGAATCCCTTCACGCCGGCCACCCCGACCCGAGTCCCGTCGACGTCCACCGTCGCCGTCCCGCCCTCCAGGACCCTCACCCCGGCGTCCCGCAGCGCAGCGGCGACTTCCTCCTCCTGGCCGCTCTGGTAGTCGTGGTTGCCGAGGACGGCGACCACCGGCACGCCCAGGCCTGCCACTTCGGCGGCCACCACCCGGCCCTCCTCGACGGTGCCCACGCGCGTGAGGTCGCCTGCGAGCAGGAGTACGTCCGCGCACTCGGGAAGGGTTTCGAAGGCCGGACGCAGCCGACCGGCACTGTCCTGGCCGAGATGGATGTCACCGACGGCCGCGACGCGGATCATGCCAGCTCCTCGGGGTGGTCGGGCACCGAGGCGTCCGCCACGACCAGGTCCGCGCGCAGCGGCATCCCCGCGAGTTCCTCTTCGGCGATGCGCAGGATCTCGTCCCGGCACGCGGCGGAGGACACGGTGCCGTGCAGCAGCACGTTCATCCCGCGCATCTCGATCCGGACGCCCAGCTCGGCGACCCGTTCGCCGGCGAGGCGTTCCCGCAGATGCGCGATGCGGTACTCGGAGGTCTCCGCCGAAGGGTTCACGATGCCGCCTCCCGGGGTTCGATCACGTCGAGCCGTTCGAGCAGGTACAGGAACGCGTCGGGCATGGGGGAACTGCCGTGTTCCCGACGGAGCCGGTTCCAGTCGACCCTCTCCCGCAGGGTCCTGGCCATCGGCAGCACTTGCCCGAAGTCGCAGTGGCGTTCGGAGAAGGCCGCGAGCTGACTGCCGACGAGGTCGGTCGGCGCCAGTACTGGCATGTGAACCGAATCGACCGGCAGCGTCTCGGCCCGGTCCAGGAGCTCCCGGTCCACCGGCCGGCCCCCCAGCGCGAAGATCAGGTCGATCTCCTCGCCCAGGCAGCGGGCCTTGACCAGCCAGTCCTCCGGAGGCGTCCGGACCTCGATGCCGGCCTCCTCCAGGGTGCCCGTCACCGCCTCGGCGTCCTCGCGCGGGATGCAGAAGTCGCTGTCGTGCTGGAGCCGGGCGGCTGCTCCGTACGCGTACGCGGCGACACTGCCCGCGAGTGCGAAGCGGTGACCGGCCGCCTTGAGCAACGCGCCGACCCGCTTCGTCGCCTCCAGGATCGCCTGCGTCCGGTCCGGGGGCAGGGGCCCGGCCCCCGTGTCCCGGTGGGTGCCGGCCGTGGCGGCACCCCGGCCGTCGTCGCCGGCCAGGAGCAGCCCGGCTGCCGGAGCCCGGCTGTCGCCGGGGCCGGTGACCGCCTCGGGCTGGGTCATGACTGGGCTCCGTTCTCCCTGCCGCCCCGCGGATCCGGCACGGACTCTCCCGGGAACGGCTCACCGGGCCGAATACCCGGGGGAGCGCATACCAGACATCCACGATATTCCGGAGCCCGCCCGACGGCGATGCCGCTCCGTGGGGCGGTGATCAGCCGGCCAGGTGCGCCGTCAGGCGTTCCAGGAACGCGGTCTGCGCCTGCACGATCCGTGTCGCTGCCTGTTCGACGGTGAACCAGGCGACCCGGTCGATCTCGGGGAACTCGCACATCACACCCGAGCCCTTGGGCCACTCCATGGTGAACGTGCCCGGGACGACGAGCGCCGGATCGAGGTCGCCCTCCAGCGCCCAGATCGTCACGATCTTGCCGTTGGCCTGGCGAACCTCGCCCAGCGGGACGACATCGCCCGCGGGTGGTGCGAGGCCCAGCTCCTCCGCGAACTCGCGCCGTGCGGCGTCGAGGGGCGCCTCGTCGTCCGGGTACTCGCCCTTCGGGATGGACCATGCTCCGGCGTCCCGCCGCTCCCAGAACGGCCCGCCCATGTGTCCGAGCAGCACTTCTGTACCGGAGGACGCCCCCCGGTACACCAGAAGCCCGGCGCTGCGCTTGTCCGGCATGGCTCCCAGTGTGGCCGCCAAGTGGCCGGATGACCATGGCGCGTGCGGGGCGCGATGGTCCATCACATGCCCCGCCGTGGCGTGGCGCGCCGTACTCGTCCGCCCGTCGGACTGTCGCCGAGGGGACCGCGAGCAGGTGGCAGAACCGCGGCCCGTGATAGGGGAGGGCCGGGGTTCCGCCAGGGCAGCGCCCAGGCAACCGCCGGCACAGGTGAGGGCCGGGCGCCCGCCCGAGTAGGGGAGGGCCGGGCGGCAGCGCGGTTGGTGGCCCGGGCGTCCTGCGGGACGGGTGAGGCCCGGGCGTCCGGCGGGGCGCGGCGGGCCCAGGTGCCCGCGGGGGTTCGGGCCGGGCGGGCGCCTGCCCGGGCAGGGGAGGGCTGGGCGTCGGCGCGGGCAGCGGTCCAGGCATTCGCCGGGGCACGGAGGCTCAGGTGTCCGCCGGGGCACGGGACGGCCAGGTGTCCGGGCCGGTCAGTGGCCGTAGGAGCGGCGGCAGACGGTGACCAGGGAGGGGTCGACGACGCCGTCGGCCAGTCGGCACATGAAGCCGGTGTCATAGGCGGACAGGGAGCGCGGCAGGGGCGCCCGCGTCGTGAGGCGCGGTCCCACCGTGCCCGGACGCGAAGGGTGCTTCGCCCGGAGGACCCGGCGGACGGACGGGCCCGCACTGTCGCCGTGGGCCGGGCGCACCCGGGCCTTCCGTGCCCTCGCCCTGCGCGCGTCCGGCGTGAACGCCCGTCCCGCGGCCCGTCGTTCCGTGGCGTTCGGTGCGGCCACGTCCCGCTTCCCCGCGCCCCGTGCGGGCGGCGCGGCCACCTGCGCCTCCCGGGCAGGTGCGGCTTGCGCCAGCTCCTCCCGGGCCGGGGCCTGGACCGGCGTCGGGTCTGCCGCCGGTCCGGGCGGCGGGCTTCCCGTCCGCGCCGGAGCCGGCGAGGCCGGCGCGGGTGCGGAATCCACCCCGGTGCACCCCGTGGCACCGGCGAGCAGAACGAGGGCGAGGACCATGCCTCGGCGCAGTGAGAACGGCACCCGCCCAGACTGCCGGGTGCGTTACGGCCCGCATGCCCCCGAACGGCAGGAACCACCGTCACGGGTGAACGCCCGCCGACTCCCGCAGAAGACCCAGGACGTCTCGCCGGCGGAGCGGAGGCGTGGCGAACACCACTCTGGCCCGCCTTATGCAACTCATTGCATAATCCTGGGGACGCCACCGCCGGAGGAGAATCCGATGAGCCAGTACCCCCGCCTCCTGACCCCCCTGGACCTGGGTTTCACGACCCTGCCCAACCGTGTACTGATGGGATCCATGCACGTGGGTCTCGAGGAGGCCGAGGACGGCTTCGCCCGCATGGCGGAGTTCTACGCGGCCCGCGCCCGCGGCGGCGTCGGACTGATCGTCACCGGTGGCATCGCCCCGAACGACCGCGGCCGCCCGTACCCCGGCGGGGCCAAGCTCACCACCGAGGCGGAGGCCGAGCAGCACAAGGTGGTCACCGAGGCCGTGCACCGCGAGGGCGGCAGGATCGCCCTCCAGCTCCTGCACTTCGGCCGGTACGCCTACCACCCGGAGCTCGTCGCGCCCAGCGCGGTCCAGGCGCCCATCAGCCCGTTCGTGCCCCACGCGCTCACCGACGACGAGGTCGAGGAGACCATCGAGGACTTCGTCCGCGCGGCCGCCCTCGCCCAGCAGGCCGGCTACGACGGAGTCGAGATCATGGGCTCCGAGGGCTACCTCATCAACGAGTTCATCGCCGCCGCCACCAACCACCGCACCGACCGCTGGGGCGGCTGCTACGAGAACCGCACCCGCTTCCCGCGCGAGATCGTCCGCCGCGTCCGCGAGCGCGTGGGGCCCGACTTCATCCTGATCTACCGGCTCTCCATGCTGGACCTGGTCCCCGGCGGTTCCACCTTCGACGAGGTCGTCACCCTCGCCAAGGAGATCGAGGCCGCGGGCGTCACCATCATCAACACCGGTATCGGCTGGCACGAGGCCCGTATCCCGACCATCGCGACGTCCGTGCCGCGCGGAGCGTTCGCCTGGGTCACCAAGAAGCTGATGGGCGCCGTCTCCGTACCGCTCGTGGCCACCAACCGCATCAACACGCCCGAGAAGGCCGAGCAGCTGCTCGCCGACGGCTACGCCGACATGGTCTCGATGGCCCGGCCGATGCTCGCCGACCCCGACTTCGTCACCAAGGCACGCGAGGGCCGGCCCGAGGCCATCAACACCTGCATCGGCTGCAACCAGGCCTGCCTGGACCACACCTTCAGCGGACGGCTCACCTCCTGCCTGGTGAATCCGCGGGCCTGCCACGAGACCGAGCTGGTCCTCGCGCCCACCCGGCTCGTCAAGCGCCTCGCCGTCGTCGGCGCCGGCCCGGCCGGTCTCGCCTTCGCCGTCTCGGCCGCCGAGCGTGGCCACCGGGTGACCCTGTTCGACGCGGCCGGCGAGATCGGTGGCCAGCTGAACGTCGCCGGGCGCATCCCCGGCAAGGAGGAGTTCCACGAGACCCTGCGTTACTTCCGCACCCAGCTGGAGCAGCACGGAGTCGACGTACGCCTGAACACCCCGGTCACCGCGGACACCTTCGCCTCCGGCGCGTACGACGAGATCGTCGTCGCCACCGGTGTCAGCCCCCGCACCCCCGACATCCCCGGCGTCGACCACCCCAGCGTCGTCGGCTACCTCGACGTGCTGCGCGACGGCGCCCACGTCGGCGAGTGGGTCGCGATCATCGGCGCGGGCGGCATCGGGTTCGACGTCGCGGAATACCTCACCGACGGCGGCGAGCAGGCGAGTCTCGATCCCGAGACCTACTTCCGCCAGTGGGGCGTCGACACCTCCTACGAGAACCCCGGCGGGCTCCGCAGGCCCGAACGGCCCGCCCCGCCCCGGACCGTCCACCTGCTCCAGCGCAAGGCCACCAAGGTCGGCGCCGGCCTCGGCAAGACCACGGGGTGGATCCACCGCACCGAACTCAAGCACCGCGGCGTCACCATGGTCGCCGGCGTCACCTACGACCGGATCGACGACGCGGGACTGCACATCACGGTCGACGGCGAGAGCCGCACCCTCGCCGTGGACACGGTCGTGCTGTGCGCCGGACAGGAATCCCGGCGCGGGCTCTACGACGAACTGAGCGGGCTCGGCCACTCCGTCCACCTCATCGGCGGCGCCGACGTGGCGGCCGAACTGGACGCCAAGCGGGCGATCGACCAGGGCACCCGACTCGCGGCCACGCTCTGAGGGCCGCCTCTAGGATGCCGTCATGTCCCTCCCGCACGCGATTCTCACCGCACTGCTCGAAAAGCCGTCGTCGGGACTGGAGCTGACCCGCAGATTCGACAGGTCGATCGGCTACTTCTGGTCGGCGACGCACCAGCAGATCTACCGCGAGCTGGGAAAACTGGAGCAGGCAGGGCTCATCCGGGCCCTGCCCTCCGAACAGCCCACCCGTGGGCAGAAGAAGGAGTACGAAGTCCTGCCCGCGGGACGGGACGAACTCACGTCCTGGACGTCGGAACGCCAGGACCCCAAGCCGATCCGCGACGCCCTGCTGCTGCGCATGCGTGCGGCGGCGGTCGTCGGGACGGCAGGGCTCGAAGCCGAACTGCGGCGCCACCTGGCACTGCACCGGCAGCAGCTCGCCGACTACACCGCGATCGAACAGCGGGACTTCCCGCCGGAGCGCGACACCCCGGAGGACCGGCTGCGCCACGTCGTCCTGCGGGGCGGCATCGAGCTGGAGAGCTTCTGGATCACCTGGCTGGAACAGGCCCTCGCCGCCATCGACGGTCCTGCCCGGCCGCCGGCCGGGCCGGGTGCCGACGGGGCCTCGCGTTCTCAGGGTTCCGGCGGGGCCGCGGGTGTCCAGAGCCCAGACCGGGCGGGCGGAGTCTGACCCGTACGGTCTGCGAGCAGCCCTGGCCCGCGGTCTCTTGCGGAATCTTGACCGGAGCCGGAGCCGGAGCCGGAGCCGCGGCCGGAACCGGAGCCGCGGCCCCGGGGGCGGCGGGCGTGGGGCCACGTGCGGTCCGGGCCGGGGCCGGCTCCGGCCCGGCCGTTTCCTCGGCGGGGACTCCCTCGGCGGGGACCCGGCAAGCGAGGGCGATGCCGTGGCCGATCGGGGCGCGGACGTCCTCCCGGAACGGGGCAGGGAGCGCACCACCCCTGCCCGGCGCTCCTGCCGGGACCCCGACGTGCACGGTCCGGCGAGCAGGGCCCCGGGCCTCACGTCCTGCCATGTCCCGTGACGAACGGCCGCGCCCACGAACTGAGTGACCCGCGGGCGCACCCTCATGGTGATCGCGGCTCATGTCTTGTGATACGTGTACGCCTCGGCCGCCGCCGCCTCCACCGCGTCGAGATCGCCGCCCGCCGACGCCGTCACCACCGCGGCGAGCGCACCTTCCACGAACGGCGCGTCCACCAGGCGGGTGCCCTCCGGCAGTTCGCCGCCCTCCGCGAGCAGGGCCTTCACGGTCAGCACGGCGCTGCCCAGATCGGCCAGCACCGCCACGCCCGCACCGCGGTCCACCGACCGGGCGGCCTCCGCGATCAGATCGGAACTCGTGCCAAGCCCGCCGTCCTCGGTCCCCCCGGCACCCATGACGGGAGCGGTCTCGCCCCCGCCCGCCAGCCCCCGCGCCATGTCGGCCACCGCCGTCGCCACCGGCCCGCTGTGCGACACCAGCACGATGCCGACCGTACCCGGGCGCTCACCCGTCGCGTTCACCGCACCCACCGGTCAGGCCCCTTCCTTCCGGTCCGCCGACTCCGCGAGCGCGGCGATCAGCAGAGCCGACGACGTCGCCCCGGGATCCTGGTGACCGATGCTCCGCTCGCCCAGATAGCTGGCCCTGCCCTTCCGCGCCAGCATGGGCACCGTGTCGAGGGCTCCCTGTTCCGCGGCGTCCCGTGCTGCTCCGAACGACGTCGCGAGCCCCTCCACGGCGGGCAGGAGCGCGTCCAGCATCGTCTTGTCGCCCGCAGCCGCACCGCCCAGCTGTGCCACCCCGGCAACGCCCTCGTGCAGCGCCTGTGCCAGCTGCTCCGGGGTGACCTCCGCCGAGTCGCCGAGCGCCTTGCCGGTCCGCCGCAGCAACGTTCCGTAGAGGGGCCCGGACGCACCGCCCACCGTGGAGATCAGCTGCCGCCCCGACAGCACGAGGACCTCTCCGGGCGTGGCGGGCTCCTCCTTGGCGAGGACCGCCGACACCGCGGCGAACCCGCGCTGCATGTTCGTGCCGTGATCGGCATCGCCGATGGCCGAGTCCAGCTCGGTGAGCCGGTCCGCCTCCCGGTCGACGGCGGCGGCCGTCAGCGACATCCATCGGCGGAAGAATGCGGCATCGAGCACAGCGCCTCCTCGGAGGGTACGGGTGATGGGGGTCCGGGCGGTCGTCCGGGCCGGCGGCCGCGGGCGCTGCACACGCCCGGGCCACCGGACACGCTCAGCAGCCCCAGCGCAGCGCCGGGGTGTTCACGGGTGCGTCCCACAGCCGCAGCAGCTCCTCGTCCGCCTGGCAGAGCGTCACCGAGCAGCCGGCCATGTCCAGCGACGTCACGTAGTTGCCGACGAGCGTGCGGGCCACCGGGACGCCCCGCTCCGACAGCACGCGGTGCACCTCGGCGGCGAATCCGTACAGCTCCAGCAGGGGCGTCCCACCCATGCCGTTGACCAGCGCGAGTACCGGAGCGTCGGGCCGCAGGTCCTCCAGAACGGCGTTCACGGCGAAGTCAGCGATCTCCCCGGACGTCATCATCGCGCGCCGCTCGCGCCCCGGTTCACCGTGGATGCCGATCCCCAACTCCAGTTCCCCCGGCGGGAGGTCGAAGGTCGGGCTGCCCTTGGCGGGTGTGGTGACGGCGGTGAGAGCCACCCCGAAACTCCGCGAACTCTCGTTCACCTGGCGGGCGATGGCCTCCACCCGCTCCAGCGGCGCCCCCTCGTCGGCGGCAGCGCCCGCGATCTTCTCCACGAAGAGCGTGGCACCGGTGCCGCGCCGACCGGCGGTGTACAGGCTGTCGGTCACGGCCACGTCGTCGTTGACGAGGACCTTCGCGACCTGCACGCCCTCGTCCTCGGCGAGTTCCGCGGCCATGTCGAAGTTGAGCACGTCCCCGGTGTAGTTCTTGACGACGAACAGCACTCCTGCGCCGCTGTCCACCGCTGCCGCGGCCCGTGCCATCTGGTCGGGAACGGGCGACGTGAAAACCTCCCCGGGGCAGGCCGCGGACAGCATGCCCCGTCCGACGAACCCGGCGTGCAGCGGTTCGTGTCCCGAGCCGCCGCCCGACACCAGGCCGACCTTCCCCGCCACCGGGGCGTCCCGGCGCACGACGACCCGGTTCTCCACATCGACGGTGAGTTCGGGGTGTGCTGCGGCCATACCCCGCAGACCATCGGTGACCACGGTCTCGGCCACATTGATGAGCATCTTCATGGGCACCTCCTGGGCAGTCACAAGTATCGAGCGGATCCTCGCGCCGTGCCATGGGCAGGAGGGCGAGCGACGCGCCGCGGACGGGTGGATCCTGAAGTCAGGCCGCGGTGCAGCGCCGCGCCGCGGCCGGGTGCGGCGAGGAGGCACGCCATGACGAGGACGCTGGAGTGGAAGGTCGGCCTGTACCTCTCCGAGGAGGACGGCACCACCCGGGCCCGGGTGGTGCTGGAGACCGGCTCCGCCACACTGACCGGGCACGGGAAGGCCCGGTGCAACCCCGAGGACGTCGACATCCCCGTGATCGGCGACGAGCTCGCCGCGAGCCGCGCCATGAACGACCTGGCCGGGCAACTGATGCGGGCCGCCGACCACGACCTGGAGTCGATGGGCGCCGGACCGTCCAGCGCGAGCCCGAGCCCCGGGTACGGCTGGCCCGAGGTGGCGCAGTAGGAATCCCCGGCGCGCTGCGCCGAACGCGTTCGCGCGCCGAGGGACGTCCGCGGCGAGGGATGTCTGCGCCGAGGTACGCACGTGCCGAGGGACATCGTGGCGAGGGACGTCTGCGCCGAGGTACGTACGTGCCGAGGGACATCCGCGGCGAGGGACGCCCGCGGCGAGGGACCTCCGCGCGGGCCGGGGACCGCCCGCCGGCGGGCCCGTGGAGGCACCGGCGCGGAGGCCCCGCGGATGTCCCCGCGACGGCGGCTCCGAATGGAGGAATCTGTGCCCGGCCGCTCGGCGACACGGGTGGGCCACGCGCTGGTATGTCCTGTTCTTGGGCTGATCACCCATAGCTTCGAGGTATGACGAAACGACAGATCACGTACCTGGGTTGTGCCGGTCTCATCGTGGCCTCCGGGATGTCCGCCGCCGTGCCGGCGCATGCAGCCGTCACTCATCAGGTACGCCCCGGGGAGTCGATCCAGGCGGCCGTGGACGCCGCGAAACCGGGCGACGTCATCGCCGTCGCGCCCGGGATCTACAAGGAACACGTGGTGATCACCAAGTCGGACCTGACCCTGCGCGGGTCCGGCCCGGCGACCGTGATCGGGCCGCCGGCCAGTGCCGGGTCGCACGCCTGCGCCAAGGCCGGCAACGGGATCTGCGTCCTCGGGACGGACGCGAAGCCCGTCGAACGCATCCAGATCCGTTCACTGACGGTGTCGGGATTCAAGAAGAACGGCGTCTGGGCCTCGCGCACCGACGGACTGCACGTCCGCGAGGTCACCTCCGAGAAGAACGGCAACTGGGGCATCGCCACGGAGCGCTCCGTCCGCGGCCTCCTCCGGGACAATACGGCCCGCGAGAACGCCGAGTCGGGCATCTTCCTGTCGAACACCACGGACACCGAGGCCGGCGCCCTGGACACCCAGGGAACCGTCGTCAGGGACAACACCCTGCTCGCCAACCGCATCGGCGTCACCGTCCGGCGGCTGCGGAACCTCTCCGTCGAGGACAACGACATCACCGGCAACTGCGCAGGGGTGTTCGTCGTGGGCGACGAGTCGACGCCGCGCACCGGGAACGTCGACGTCCGCGACAACCGGGTCTTCACCAACAACAAGTTCTGCCCGAAGACCCAGCGGCTCCCGGAGATCCAGGGCGCGGGCATCGTCCTCACCGGTGCCGAGGAGACCAACGTCGAGTCCAACATCATCGTGGGCAACGTCGGCGCCTCGCCGTTCTCCGGCGGGGTCGTGCTGTTCAAGAGCATCGTCGGCGCCCCCAACAGCCGCAACGCCGTCACCGACAACATCCTGATCGGCAACGGCTCCGCGGACCTCGCCAACCGCGACACCGGGCAGGGCAACACCTTCGAGGCCAATGTCTGCAAGGTCTCCGAACCGGCGGGACTGTGCTGACCCGCGCCGGTCGCGCCCCGGTCCCGCCCTCGGGACCCACCATCAGAATCGAGGCGGTATGACCACCGTAACCACCACCCCCGCGCCGTCCATGCAGCTGAGGGAGCTCGTGTTCGGGGCGGCCTGCGCCGCCGCGGTGCGCGCCGCGGCACGGCTCGGTGTCGCCGACGCGCTGGGGGAGACCCCCGCCACCGCCGAGGAACTGGCCGCCTCGGTGAAGACCGACCCCCGCGCCCTGCGGCGGATGCTGCGGGCCCTGACCTGCTACGGGATCTTCGAGGAGACCGAGGACGGCCGGTTCGCCCACACCGAGATGTCCCGGCTGCTGCGCGAGAACGACCCGCACAGCCTGCGGTACATCTCGCTGTGGTGCACCGAGCCCTGGACCTGGGACGCCTGGCCTTTGCTGGACGAGGCGGTGCGGTCCGGACGCAGCGTCTTCGGCGACCTCTACGGCAAGGGGTTCTTCGACTATCTGCACGAGGACGCGCATGAGTCGGCGCACGTCTTCAACCGCGCCATGACCACGTCCAGCATGCAGTCGGCACGGGACGTGGCGGAACTCCTCGACCTCGCCGGCGCGAAGACGGTCGCCGACATCGGCGGCGGCCAGGGACACGTGCTGGCGAGCCTCCTCGAGAAGTACCCGGACATCCGGGGGACCCTGCTCGACCTGCCCGCCGTGGTGGCGAAGGCGGACCCCCGGCTGCTCCCGGGCGGCGCACTCGCCGACCGCGTCCGGATCGTTCCCGGCGACTGCCGGGAGACCATGCCCGTGGACGTCGACGTCTACGTCATCAAGAACATCCTGGAGTGGGACGACGAGAGCACCCGCAGGACCCTGCGGAACGTGGTCTCGGCTGCCAGGCCGGGGGCCAGGGTGGTGGTCATCGAGAACCTCGTCGACGACACCCCGTCGATGAAGTTCACCACCTCCATGGACCTGCTGCTGCTCCTCAACGTCGGCGGCGCCAAGCACACCAAGCAGAGCATGATCAGCCGGATGGAGGACGCCGGCCTCGCCATCGGCGAGATCCGGCCGGTCAATGCCTATCTGCACGCCTTCGAAAGCGTGGTGCCCGGCTGACGGCCCGGCACACAAGCTCGCCGGCCCCCGCGCTCTGCTCGCGGGAGCCGGCGAGGCCCGGCGGAGCGCGTCACGACCTCGTGGCGCGCTCCCAGCGGTAGAACTCGCGAGCCATGGCGTCCTTCGGACTGCGCCAGGTCTGCGGGTCGTACGCGCTGACATAGGCGGAGAGCTTTTCGCTGACGTCCCTGAAGGCGGGGTGGTCCACAACCTTCGCGACTGCCGTTCCGGGCGGCCGGTCCGCCTCGATCAGATGCAGATAGACGTCATTGAACTGGAACAGGGTGCGCCGGGTGACCCCGACGAGCCCGGGTAGTTCGCCGCTGTCGGACTCCGCGAACACCTCGGCGATGTCCGAGGACGATCCCGGAGCCATACGAGCGACGATCAGTGCCTGATGCATCAGGAAGTGTCCCTTCGGCCGTGGTCAGTCGGCGGCGACCCGGGCCGTCTCCCGGGCGCGCTTCTCGATCTTGTCCCGGATCAGCTCCAGCTGGATGCGGGAGTTGCGGTTGATGTTGTCGGTCATCCACGCGTCGTCGACGGGGGCGTCCGGCCGCATAGCGAAGTCCTGCGTCCAGTGCATCAGGGTGCCGTCCGGCGTCTTCGCGTACTCCCAGCAGATGTTCATGTGCTGGAAGGGGCCGGGCTCGACCCGGCGGGCACGGACCGTCAGCGCCTTGCGGTCGGTCTCGCGCTCGGAGACCCAGCTCCACACCTTGCCGTTCTCGTCGGGGTGCATGGTGAGCCGGAACGTCGTCCGGTTGTCGGTGCGGTCCAGGATCTCTACCGACGCGTACTCGCTGAACAGCTGCGGCCAGCGCTCGATGTCGTTGGTCATGTCCCAGACCAGCTCGAGCGGGGCAGCGATGATGATCTTGTTCTCGGTGTGTCCGGCCACTTCAGGCTCCTGCCATGAGGGAGTTGTTGACGAGATCGAGGAAGTCACGCGGGGTCTTGCAGCGGTCCGCGTCGACCGGCAGCGGCCTGCCGTAGCGGTTCTCCAGTTCGCCGACGATGCCCAGCAGACCGAGCGAGTCGAGGCCGTAGTCGTCGAAACGCGCGTCGGGCCGGCTGCTCATCTCCACGGGGTCGACCGTGACTCCGGCGCCCTTCTTCATCAGAACGGCCAGCTCTTCGAAGGTCAGTGCGGTCATGGTGGACTTCTCCTTGCTCACGTGAGGGTGTCGGTGCCGTGCCGCAGCACGAGCGCCGCGTTCGAACCCATGAGTCCCCGGCTCAGCACGAGCGCGGTGCGCAGCTCGGCGGGGCGGGCCCCGCCGGTCACCACGGCCAGCTCGTGGCACACGTCGACGACATTGGGTGTGGGCGGGACGAGACCGTTCTCCAGCGCGAGCACCGCGGCCACCGTGTCGAGCACGGGCGCCCCGCAGTAGGCCCGGCCGATGCCGGTCTTCGGTGCCGTCACCGGGACGCGCCGGCCGTGCCGGCCCAGCGCATCGTTGATCGCCAGGGCTTCCGCCCGGTCGGCCTCCGGGATGCCGAGCGCGTCCGCGAAGACGACGTCGACCTCCTCGGGTGCGCAGCCGGCCTCGTCCAGGGCTCCGCGGATCGCCTGGGCCAGCCCCTCCCGGGACTGCTCCCACCGGGAGGCGCCGGTGAACGTCGCAGCGTGACCGGCCACCAGCGCCCGGACGGTGGCACCCCGGGCGCGCGCCACCGACTCCTCCTCGACGACCAGCATGCCGCCGCCTTCGGCGGGCACGAACCCGCAGGCGCTCGCCGTGAACGGCCGGTAGGCGCGCGCCGGGTCGTCGCAGGTGCTGAGTTCCCGGTAGCCGAGCTGGCACACCAGCGAGTACGGGGCCAGCGGCGCCTCCGCGGAGCCGATGACCACGGCGTCCGTGCCCCGCCCGACGGCCCGGGCCGCGTGCGCGACGGCGTCCAGACCGCCCGCCTCGTCACTGGCCACCACACCGCACGGGCCCTTGAACCCGCCGCGGATGGAGATCTGGCCGGTGCTCGCCGCGTAGAACCAGGCGATCGACTGGTACGGGCCGACGTACCGCGGCCCCTGGCCCCACAGGCGCTGCAGCTCCCGCTGGCCGAACTCGCCGCCCCCCGATCCGGCCGCGGTGACGACCCCCACCGAGTACGGTGAATCGTCGTACCCACCGATGGAGATCCCGGCATCGGCCAGCGCCATGTCGGCCGCCGCCATCGCGAAGTGCGTGAACCGGTCGGTCTGGACGAGGAACCGCTCCTCGATCAGGGACTCGGGATCGAAGCCGCGGATCTCGCCCGCGACCCGCAGCGGCAGATGCCCGCAGCCGTCCCGCGTGACGTGGTCGAGGACGGCTATGCCCTCCCGAGTCGATTTCCAGAAGGCGTCGACACCCACACCGTTGGGGGCGACGACACCGATTCCGGTGACGGCCGGACGCCGGACGTGCCGAGGGCTCATCGTGTCCTCCCACCTGCTTCGGTCAGAACCACCGCGGACTGGAACCCGCCGAACCCACTGCCGACCGACAGCACGTTGCGCAGCCTGAGGGGGCGCGCGGTACGCGGCACGTAGTCGAGGTCGCACTCGGGGTCCGGGGTCTCGTAGTTGGCCGTCGGCGGCACCACTTGGTTGGCCATGGCCAGGACGCAGGCGACGATCTCTATCGCGCCGATCGCGCCCAGCGAATGGCCCACCATGGACTTGATGGAGCTCATGGGGACCTCGAAGGCATGCGCCCCCAGCGACTCCTTCACCGCGGCGGTCTCGTGCCGGTCGTTCTGCTGGGTGCCCGACCCGTGCGCATTGACGTAGTCGACCTTCGAGCCGTCGAGACGGGCGTGGTCGAGCGCGTCGTTGATCGCCCGGGCCATCTCCAGGCCCTCCCGGGTGAGACCGGTCATGTGGTACGCATTGCCGAACGTCGCGTAGCCGCTTATCTCGCAGTACACCGTCGCACCGCGCCGACGCGCGTGCTCCAGCTCCTCGAGGACCAGCACGGCACCCCCCTCGCCCATGACGAAGCCGTCACGGTGGGCGTCGAAGGGCCGGGACGCGTGGGCCGGATCGTCGTTGTTCGGCGAGGTCGCCTTGATCGCGTCGAAACAGGCCACCGTGATGGGGGAGATCGGCGAGTCCGACGCACCGGCGACGCAGACGTCGACCCTGCCCTCCTCTATGGCATGGAAGGCATAGCCGATGGCGTCGAGACCGGAGGTGCAGCCCGTCGAGACGGTCTGCACCGGGCCGTGGGCGCCTATCTGCTCGGCCACCTCGGAGGCGAGAGCGCTCGGCGAGAACGCCCGGTGCAGATGGGGCGCGGCCTCGCTGTGGTCCACGTCCCAGCGCCGTCCGGTGCTGCTCACCTTGACGTAGTCGCGCTCCAGCCGGGTGGTGCCGCCGACCGCGGTGCCCAGGGACACCCCGACCCGCCACGGATCCTCCTTCTCCGGGTCCAGCCCGGCGTCCTGGAGGGCTTCCCTGGCGGCCACCATGGCGAACTGCACGTACCGGTCGGCGCGCTGTATCTGCTCCGCGTCGAGGCCGTGCTCCGCCGGGTCGAAATCGCACTCCGCGGCGATGCGCGAACGGAACCCGGCCGGATCGAACAGCGTGATGCCCCGTGTGGCGGTACGCCCGTGGGACAGGAGGTCCCAGAACGCCGGAGCGCCCACACCCCCCGGGGCCACTATGCCGACGCCGGTGACCGCTACCCGCCGGCTCACGAAGCGGTCCCGGCTCGTTCGGGCGGCCGGTGCCGCCCGGGGGCGCCCTCCGTGGCGGGCGTCTCCTCGGTGTCGACATGGCCCAGCTCCGGACGCGGGGCGAGCGGTCCGAGATGGAAGACCATCCGGGCCTCCACGTCCCCCACGTTGCGGAACCGGTGCCGGACGTACGGCGGGATCAGCAGTCCCTGGTCGGTGCGGATCGGGTGCGACTCGCCGTCCAGGTCCACTTCGAGTACGCCGCTGACGACGTACACGAACTCCTCGGAGTACGGGTGGTAGTGCTCAGCGATGCGATCGCCGGGCTGCACGATGGCAAGGCCCATGAACCCGCTCGTGGAACCCACCGCGGTGGGTGTGAGCATGGCGCGCAGATCGCCTCCCCGCCTGGTGTTCGGCTGGGTTTCGCTGAGGTCGACGATGCGATGAAGTGTGGTCATGACTGCTTCCTCCGGATGGCCGTACGGCGTGCTGCCGACCGTGTGGTGCCCGATCGACCGCTGAAGGGTGTGCGCTGGTCAGGAGGCCTGACGGTCGGTGATCAGACGCATGTCGGCGGCCGCCAGGAAACGCGAGACCTCCGCCTCGTCCGCCAGCCCGCCGCCGGCACCGACGGCGTCGGTGTCGAGCAGGCGCGCCATCTGCGCCGCCTTGCGCTGCCCGCTGGCACCGAGCGCCAGGAGGGGCGCCGACTCCAGCGGCCTGCGCACGTCCACGAGCCGCACGATGATGTCGTCCCGCTGGAAGATCGTGCTGCTGACGACCGGGTTCGCCGGGTCGTCGGCACCGGCCTCGTCCTGCTGGGCCAGCAGCTTCGCGAGGGCCATGCCGCAGTCGGTCTTGGCAGGGTAGAACAGCGCGTGCCGCTCGACCCTGACGCGTTCCTCCCCCTGGGCCGCGAGGTGGTGCACCGAGGGGAGGGCCGCACGGGTGAAGAAGACCCGCGCCGAGTCGGGATCGTTGAGGTCCCGGTCCTGCTCCAGATACGGGTTGATGGCCTCTTCCACGGCCCTGACCTCGGGCTGCCGGGCCACGTGGCGCAGCGCGGCGAGCAGGTCGCCCTGCACCTCGACCGCCCGTACCACACGGTTCCCGTGCATGAAGAGGGAGGTACGGCGCAACCGGGTGGTCTCGTCGACCTCGGACCTCGGGGAGTCGTAGCTCGCCAGGATCTTGGCCACGTCGGCCTCGCTCCCCGGCTTGACGGTGAAGGTGAGGGCGTGGCGGACCACACCGTCACCCACACGGGGTGCGGCCTGCAGCCGGGTGGGCGCGTGTGCCTTGCCCGTCTCCCGCAGGACGCTGAAGCGCAGGGACCGGGTGTCGCGGACGCAGTTGTGCAGCGGCCGTACCGTCTCGACGTGCTCCTCGCTGTTCACCCAGGCGAGGAAGGGCGGTGCGCTCTCCCATTCGCTGGTGATCAGCCACTGAGAGGGGTTCTCGATCGACTGGCACAGCTGGTCGCTGATGTGTCCGGGGACTGACGCCACCTGGTTGCGCATATGTTCATAGGCAGTGAGGAACCGCTGCTGGGCCCCGTCGTGAAGATCCAGCAGCAGTACGACTCGCAGCCTGGAGCCGTCGAAAGCCGACTGCGATACACGTTCGGACAGCGTCGTCATCTTTCGCACATCTCCTTCGGGACAGTGAGTCCGCCACGGCGTGTGGCACATACGCCGACCCACTCCGCTTCGGTGCGGGCGACCGGCGTGTCGTGCGCAGGTCCTCCACTGACGCGGTGTTAGCGGGTCCGGACTTCGATCCTGGGCCGCTACCACGGGTGGCGCGAGATGTGTGAACCAAGCGGGTGAAGGGGCGACGGAAGCCCTGTCGAAGCGGCTCCGTCAGGGCATGGAAATTCCAATCCCCTTACCGGTGGCTGGAACTGGAGCATCTGATGGAAGAGAAGTTCGACGACCGCGTACCGGTTCTCATTGTGGGCGGGTCCCTGGTGGGCCTGTCCGCATCGCTTTTCCTGGGCCGCCTCGGCGTGGGGCACATGCTGGTGGAGAAACACGCCGGCACCTCGGTTCATCCGCGCGGACGCGGCAACAACGTCCGCACCATGGAGGTGTTCCGCTCCGCCGGTGCCGAGCAGCTCATCCACGAGGCCGCTTCGGTCCTCGCCGGTAACCACGGCATCCTGCAGACTCCCTCGCTCACCGGTGACGACGGCGAATGGCTGTTCAAGGAGATCGACCCCGGTCACACGCTCGCGCGGTTCAGCCCGTCCGCATGGTGCGTGTGCAGCCAGAACGACCTCGAGCCGGTGCTGCTGGAGTGTGCCGTCAAGCACGGCGGCGACCTGCGGTTCTCGACCGAGCTGATGTCCTTCGAACAGGACGCCACGGGAGTCACCTGCGTGCTGCAGAGCCGGGAGAACGGCAGGCGCAGCACGGTCCGTGCCGACTACCTGATCGCCGCCGACGGGCCCCGCAGCCCCGTCCGGGAACGCCTCGGCATCGTCCACAGCGGCGCCGGCGACCTCTTCCACAACGTCAGCATGACGTTCCGGTCCCGCGCGCTCGCCGAGGTCGTCGGCGACCGGCGCTTCATCGTCTGCTACCTCACCAACCCCGACGCGGACGGTGCGCTGCTGCCGGTGGACAACGAGGAGAACTGGGTCTTCCACGCACCCTGGAAGCCGGACCTGGGCGAGACCCTCGAGGACTTCACCGACGAGCGCTGCGTCCAGCACATCCGCACCGCGGTCGGCGTACCCGACCTCGACGTCGAGATCACCGGAAAGGCTCCCTGGCACGCCGCAGAACGGGTCGCCCAGCGGTACGGGGAGGGCAGGGTCTTCCTCGCCGGGGACTCCGCCCACGAGATGTCGCCGACCGGCGCCTTCGGCTCCAACACGGGCATCCAGGACGCGCACAACCTCGCCTGGAAGCTCGCCGCGGTACTGGACGGCTCGGCGGGGCCCGCCCTGCTGGAGACGTACGAGGCCGAGCGGCTCCCGGTGGCCATGGCGACGAGTGCCCGTGCATCGGCCAGGTCCGCGGAGCACAGCCACCCGGGCTACGCGCCCGCGCCGGGCGTCGGCGGCGGACGGCAGAGCGGCATGCTCACCGTGGCCATGGGCTACCGGTACCCGCGCGGCGCCGTCCTGGGAACCGACCCCGGCGTTCCCGTCGTGCCCGAGCGGATGCAGCTGAACGGCGAGCCGGGCAGCCGCGCCCCGCACATGTGGCTGCGCCAGCCGGGTGCCGCGCGGATGCTGTCCACGCTGGACCTCTACGAGCGGTCCTTCGTCCTGCTCACCGGCACCCACGGCGCCGCATGGAAGGCGGCGGCGGCACGCGTCGCCGACCGGCTGTCCATTACGCTCGAGGCCTACCGGATCGGTGAAGCGTCCGAGGACGACCTGGCGCCCGAGACGACCGTCGACTGGGCCGAACTCCACGGCGCGACCCCCGCGGGAGCCGTGGTGGTGCGCCCCGACGGCTTCGTGGCCTGGCGGTCCGTGGACGCCGTGGCCGATCCCGAGACGACCCTCCACGAGGCCATGACCGCACTGCTGTGCCGCTCCTGACCTCGGTCCTTCCGAGGCGCGCCCGGTCCCGCTCGGCGGGTCCGGGCGCGGCCTTCGGCGCGGCTGGAGGCGTCGTGGGGTGCGTCCCATCCGCATACCGGAGTGCGTACGGTACGTCGGTCGCGTCCCCCTTCGAGCGTGGGGCCGCCGCCGGTCCGATCCACCCGACGGGGGCGGAGCCGGCGCCGGGGCGGTGGCCGCCACCTGTCGGGGGTGCGTGCGCCGAGCGGCCGCCTCCGTCCGGCAGGCGCACTCTGGAGCGGCCGCCGGTCCTGGTGGCCGGCTTCCTCGCGGTACTCGAACCGGGTGAACCATCCAGCAGCGAGGCCGAGGGCCGAGGTCGGGACCGCTGACCGAGGGCCGGACCGCTGAGCGCTGACCGAGGGCCGGGCCCCTGACCCCCGACCCGGACCGGAAGCCGATGCGGGGCGTCCTGCCGCGGCTCCTCGCCCTTCACTGCCTCCTTCTCTGTCACCCCTCCTCGCCTCCGCTGTCACCCCTCCCCGACGGTGAGAAGTGCGGCGACCGGCCTCATCGGGTCCCAGCCCGGCGCCCGCTCGGTGAGCCGGTCCGCCGCCAGCCGCCACGCTGCCGGGCTGTCCCCGAGCCGCTCGCGTACCAGATCGGTGACCAGTTCGACCGCGGCGCCGACCTCCGCGGGTGCGTCGTCGCGGCGGCGCGCGTCATTGAGATAGCGCAGGGCCACCGCGGCCGGAGCGCACTCCAGCACCAGGTCCTCCGCAGTCAGTTCCCCGGTGCCGAGCAGGTGGTCGAGCTGTGCCGGGGGAGTCTCGTGGAGTCTGCCGCCTATGCCGTGACGAGTGCCTCCGATTCCATGCCGCAGCCGGGCCACGGTCAGTTCCCGCCCCAGGGGCACGGCTTCCCGCGAGGGCGCCTGCAGCAGCTGGGCGTACCTCAGTTTGAGGCCGTTGGGCGCGTCGGGGTGCTGGGCGACGGCTTCCCAGAGCGGTATCGGGTCCGTTCCGTGCTCCTTCTCCAGGCCGTCCCAGTCCGGCCCGCCCGGTGCGCCGTGGAGCGCGACGCCGACCGCCCAGGTGTTCCGCCGGCCGCGCAGTCGTCTGGCGAGCTTGGCCGCCGTCAGCTCGCGCTCCGCGCGGGCTTCGAGTACTGCTGCCGGGTCACTGGAGGCCAGCGCCTTCTGACACAGCCGCGTCACGGCCGCCCCGAGCACGTCACTGGCCACCAGCGCCGCCAGACGGCGACGTCCTCCATGACGGTGCAGATTGAGGCAGCCGACCACTTGCTGTGCGAGATCGAGGTCCTCCGCCTGGCGGGCGAAGACCAGCTCGATCATGTCGGGTTCGGCCGACTCGAGCCAAAGGGCGCCACCGGGGACCCGTGCCCCCGGGGCCGCACGCAACTCCTGGGCGAGCCGCGTCCCGATCGGCCCCGCCCGCATGACGATGCGCCGCTGGATGTGACCGGAGAGACATGCCCGCAGCAAATTGAGGTCGGTGTCCGGGTCGTGGAGACCGACCAGCCGGCTCGTCAGACCTCTGCTCAGCCACCTGTCCTGCGAGGCAAGGATCCGCAGAGCGTCGGGATCACGTGACTGCAGCACGTGGTCGAACACCGCGGGGGGCGTGCGGCCGTGCCGGAGCATGTATGCGGCCAGCAGCCACTGCCCGTGCGGGCCGATCCGGGCAAGTACCGCCGTCAGCGCCTCCGGGCGTGCCAGGCACAGCAGGAAGCCCAGCGGCCACATCCATCGGTGGTCGCTGCGCCGGAGCAGGTCGACGGCCTCATCAGGGGAAACCGGGGCCGCCATGGAGACCCCGTGCCCCCAGGGGACACCGGCGCCCACCGCTTCGATCTCGCGAGCGCGCAGAGCGTCCCTCGTGCGGGCCGTGTCGAGGAGCTCGGGCCAGGTCGCCCCGTCCGTGCGCTCCGCGGTCCTCGCGTGCGTCTCGTCCCGTGCGACGGCGGCGAGCCGCAGCCATGCCTCCGGATCGGCGCCCAGCTCACGGTCGAGCAGGTCCGCCAGGGCACGCTCCCACGCGATGGTCACGGTCAGCCGCCAGGCTTCGTGCGGCACCTTGATCAGCTGGCAGGCCGGGAAGGCGTCCAGTACGTCCCCCGCTTGCAGGACGCCGCACTGGTACGCCGTCTCGGCGAACTGCCACGGTGTCCCGGAAGCATGCGGCCGGGCGATGGTGACCAGTGCCCTGGCCCGGTCCGGGGCCGCGTACCAGCCGGCCGACGGCTGCACTCCCGACCTCACGCAGGCGTCGATCAGCCAGTCCGGTGTCTCCCAGCCCGGGGAGTCCTCGGACCTGTGAGCGGCGAGGAAACCGAGGCTTCCCCGGTCGGCGGGCAGCTTCGCCGTGCCCGGCGCGGCGACCGAGACCAGAAGGTCCAGCGCACTCAGCACCGCCCGCTGCCGGTCGTTGGACGGCTTGCTCGGCGGAGCCGTGGTCGGGCGGTCGGGCTGCGGGGGCGCGGCGGGCCGGTGTCGTGCCGTCCTGCCGGGGTCTTCCGGTTGCGCGTCGGGCGCCCCGGTCACCGGGCTCGCTGCGGCTGCGGTGGGCCGGGGACCGGCGACCCGGGCGGCCGTAGTGACCAGCTCCGCCAGGGAGCCGACGAAGTCCGGGAGGACCTGCGTCAGAACGGCCCAGGCCTCCGGGTGTCCGGCAAGGTGCTCCTGTACAAGCTCGTGGAGCACGGCGCGGGTGTCCTCGCCCAGCAGCCCCTCCCGGTCGAGGGCCGTGAGAGCCCGGACGGCCGTGGACGCGGGGCGGGCCACCCGCACCAGCTCCGCCGGGTCGAGCTCACCCGCCCTGACCACCCCGAGCGCCCATTCGACGGCACGGTGATCGAGGGACTCCTCGGGCAGCCGCTCGGCCGGGGGAGTGAGGTTGCCCGCGATCCGGCCGTCCTTGCGCCAGGGCTCGTTGAGCAGCGTCAGCTGGAAGTCACGCCGGTCGGCGTCCGTCGCGTCCTCGTGCCGGATCAGCTCCTCGGCGGCCTTCGGCATGAACGGGTTCTCCCGGTTGGCCGCGGCGAGAGCCGGGAAGTCGTGGACGTACGGCTCGCCGAGCAGAGCCTTCAGAGTGCTCGTGCCCCGCGCGGTCCGGAGCAGCCGCGGCAGCGTCTTCGGATCCTCGTACGCCTCGCCGGCGGCGCGCAGCCGTGCGAGGCCGCCCGGCTTGTCGAGCGCGTCCGTGGCCCGGGCCCGGACGTCGGGGTGGAAGTACGTCTCGTCCGACGGGTGCGAAAGGAGTTCGCGTACCGCGTCCGGTCCGCACCGCTGCCAGACCCGGACCAGGGCGTACTGCTGCGCCACCATCCGTACGCCCCAGGTGACGGCTTTGGCCACCAGTTCGGGGTCTCCGCAGCCCAGCAGCGGAGCAGTCCAGGTGCCCGGTACCTTGCCGGACAGGAGGTCCGCCCTCAGTTCGTCGTCGAGGGGAATCGTGTCCGCGTTGTGCACGATCGCCCGGCGCAGGGAGGGAGTGCAGCGGGGGTTCCGGTAGACGACGGCGTTGACCACTGGGTCGCCGGCTGCCACCAGACGTTTCAGCACCCGGGCGTCGAGCCGTGGATGACCGGCGAGAGCGGTCCTGGACCGGGCGTCGCCGAGATCCGCGACGACCGTGCGCAGCCCCGGACCGGGCATGGATCCGCCGGCGAGCAGCTCCTTGACGGTGCTGTCCGGGAGAGCGGGCAGCGCGGCGGCCGTGTGTTCCGGGGCGGCGTACTCCATGAGCAGCCCCAGGGCGGCCGGCACTGTCCGCGGCGGCAGCGGGATCGGGCCCGTGGCCGGTTCCGGTTCCGCCGCCAGCAGCTCGGGCAGTGTGCCCCGGTGCTTCTCCAGCGCGTCGTGCAGCCCCCGCCAGCGCGCTGGATCGTCCGCGAGATGCCGGTCCGTCAGTTCCCGCAGCCGCTTGCCCACCGGCCCGTCGGCGGCCGGTCCGGCGGCGTCCCCGAGCAGGCCCGCCACCGCACGTGCCGGGCGGGCGCGCTCGACGATCTCGAGGGCCAGCGCCGAGTCCAACTCTCCGGCGTCCCGCGCTGCGGCCGCGAGGCGTGTGAGCCCGGAGGCGCGCGGCGCCGTGAGCGCCGCCCGAAGGGCTTCGGCGGCCGCGCCGCGTACCGGGGCGTGCTCCGTTGTGTTCCGTTCCGGGAACGGCTCTCCCAGACGCTGCCGGACCGTTGCCACGTCCCCTGCGGCCAGCCCCGGCACCAGCAATCCGAGTGCCTGCTCGCGCAGTCGCGCGGACTCCAACCGATCAGCCGTCATAGTTCCGCCCCCGTTCTCCGCCGGCCCTCGACCGGCATGCGCCATCTCATCACAGACCACTGACAACGCCGCCGGGATGCTCACCCGGCACCGCGCTGCGGGTGGGCGTCCCGGCGGCCGGAGTCCACATGAACCCGGGCGACGCGTGGGCGGTCCGGGGCGGCACCGTCGGCGTCGGCTGCCCGTCTCCCGGAACCGTGCCGTACGTTCCGGTGGAACGGAACGTCGCGGACCGGCGGTTGGTGTGGTCCGGGGCCGGACGGACCGCGGGCCGACGCCGGACGGCGTCCGAAGGCGACGAGAGGCCGGTGCCGGGTCGTCAGCCGCTGCGGGCGGTGAGCAGGGCGTCCAGTTCCTCGGGAGTGCGTGGGCCCGTCGCGTCGTGGGGCAGCAGGCCGTGCGCACGGAGGAAGGCGGTGACGCTGATGCTCCAGGGGGTGCGCAGCCGCGCAGCACTCAGCAGTTCGGGACGGGCGAGCAGTTCGCCGGGCGGACCGGTGTGCAGGCCCTGGGCCGTGAGGACCGCGGCGTCGTCGGCCCAGCGCAGCGCCAGGTCCACGTCGTGAGTGGCCATCACCACGGTCGTTCCCGCGGCGCGGAGCCTCCCCAGCACGTCGAGCAGCTGCTCCTGACCGTGGGGGTCGAGTCCCGCGGTGGGCTCGTCGAGGATCAGCACCCGGGGACGCATTGCTACCGCGCCCGCGATCGCCGCACGCTTGCGCTGCCCGTACGACAGCAGGTGTGTCGGCCGGTCGCGCAGCGCGGAGATGCCCAGCGCCTCCAGTGACGCGTCGACGCGCGACCGCACTTCGGCCTCCGGGAGGCCCAGGTTCATGGGACCGAAGGACACGTCCTGGCCGACGGAGGCGGCGAACAGCTGGTCGTCCGGGTCCTGCACGACCAGTTGGACGGAGGTGCGGAGCCGGGTGAGCCCCGCGCGGTCGTAGGTCACGGGCTCGCCGTCCAGCCGCACGACGCCGGTGCCGCAGCGCAGTCCGCCGCTCAGGAGCCGCAGCAGGGTCGTCTTGCCGCTGCCGTTGTGCCCGAGCAGGACGAGCGAGCGGCCCTCCGGGATCCCGAATGTGACTCCGTGGAGGACCCGGGGACCGTCCTCGTACGCGTACCCCGCGTCGACGAGTTCCACGACGGGCTGCGCGGCGGGATCCGCGGTCATACGACGAACCTTTCGAGCGTGAGGGTGAGTGCCGCGATGCCCGTCAGCAGGGCCGCGGTGGCGGCGAGGAAGCGGCCCGAGATCCTGGCCTCGGGAACGAGGACGCGCAGCGTTCCGTCGTAGCCGCGTCCCGCGAGCCCCGTCTGGAGCCGGGAGGCCCGGTCGAAGGCGCGGACGAACGCGGTCGCGCCGAGCCCCGACAGGGCGCGCCAGGCCGCGGCGCGCGTGGTGTGGCCGAGCCGGGCCGCCTGCGCCTGCCGGATGCTGCTGATCGCGTCCAGCAGCAGGAAACCGATCCGGTACATCACGAGCGCGACGTCCACGACCGGCGCGGGCACACCGGCCCGCACCAGGCGGGGCAGCAGGTCCGAGACGGGTGTGGTGAACGCGAACAGCAGCACGCCGAGGGATGCGGCCGAGGTCCGCAGCAGCAGGTTCCCCGCGGCCTCGGGGCCGTGCGGGGCGAGCGACACGAGTCCCTCCGGACCGCCGACCCGGATGAGCAGCGGCACGGCCCCGGTGAAGCAGAAGCCGAGCGGGATGCGGAACGCCCGCCAGAGCTGCCGGGACGCCACTCCGGCCGGGCCGAGGAGCAGGGCGAGCGTCGCGACGGCGACCAGGGGCGCGCCGGGCCACGGCGGCAGTGAGATAGCGGAGACGGTGAGTCCCAGGCCCAGGCACGCCTTGTCCACGGGATGGCGGCGGCGCCAGCGACTGCTGTGCGCCGCCACGTCGATGGGCAGCACCGGGCGCTACGCCTGGGTGTCGTCGGCGCGGGCGGCTCCGGCGTCCGCCGGGACCGGTCCGTCGGCCGGGCCGGGCCGGTCCGTGGCCGGGGCGCCGTCCTCGCCGGTGCCGGCAGTCGTGGCGCGGGCCCGTGCCACGCCCTGCCTGCGGCCCTTGCGCAGACCGAAGTAGTAGGCCAGCACACCGGCGCCGAGGGCGGCTTGCAGGGCGAACAGCGCGGACTCGATCTCGCCGGACGGCGGTTCGTAGAGCGGGGTGAACCAGGGCTCGTAGCCGGGGTCGAGTTCCGCGATCGCCGATTCCGCCTGGGCGTCGGCGCCCGTGAACGGCTCCTCCTTGCCCTCGCCGAGCCCCAGGGCCAGGGGCAGCACGGCCAGGGCGGCCACGATCAGCAGCAGCAGGGCGTTGATCTTCGCGTTGCGGCTCATCGGGCCACGGCCTCCGTCGTGTCGTCGTCCTTCCGGCGCGGCGTCAGCAGCACTCCCAGCCGGGTGAGATCGGCTTTGCTGGACTGCGCGAGCAGGCGCATCACCAGTACCGTCAGCAGTCCCTCGCTGACGGCGAGCGGGATCTGCGTGACGGCGAATATGCCGCCGAACTTGGCGAGCGCGCCCAGGATTCCGCTCGCCGGGTCGGGGAAGGCGAGCGCCAGCTGGACACTCGTGACGCAGTACGTGCACAGGTCCGCGACGAACGCCCCGAAGAACACGCTCACCATCAGCGGTGTGTCGAACCTCCGCAGCAGCCGGTAGATCCCGTAGCCCGCCCAGGGACCGGCGATCGCCATCGAGAAGGCGTTGGCGCCCAGCGTGGTGAGGCCGCCGTGCGCCAGCAACAGCGCCTGGAACAGCAGGGTGATGGTGCCCAGCACCGCCATGATGGGCGGCCGGAACAGGATCGCACCCAGGCCCGTTCCGGTCGGATGGGAGCAACTGCCGGTCACGGACGGGATCTTCAGTGCGGAGAGTACGAACGTGAAGGCGCCGGAGGCTCCCAGCAGCAGTGTGCTCTCGGGATTCGCCTTCACCTCCCGGGTGAGCGTACGGACACCGTGGACGACGAAGGGGGCGGACGCGGCGCTCCAGGCGACCGCGTGCAACGGGGGCAGATAACCCTCGGCTATGTGCATGAGTCGGAAGACCCTCTCCAGCACCTCGTGGATGGACAACGCGCCCCGGCCGGTCTCCTGGCTGACGGGTCATGCCGCTCGGGCTCCGCCTTCCCGGGCCGGCCGCGGTCCTCCGCGGCGCCCCAGTGGCTTCCCCCGTTCCCCTGGGGAGTGGAGCCGAACTTCCCGATCACAGTGGCGAGGGCCGCACCGGTTCTGCACCGGTTTCCCGTTCACCAAGGCTCTGTGACCTTAGTGGTCCGGGGTGAACCGTCACAAGCGGCGCACAGGTGTGCGGATCGCCTTGCGCCGGAGATCACAACCCGGTCGTCGGCCCCCCTGTCCCTTACTGGCAAGTAGCTTCGACGTGACGGATGCGGATGGAGGCACAATGGGCCCAGAATGGTGCAAAGCCGCACGACCGAGGAGGTCGCATGAACGCTGAATCCGAGTCGAAGCGGGGACGGCTGGGCGGGATCACGCCCGACAGTCTTCTCCACACGGGTGCCAGTGACGATTGCACCGCGGAAGATCTGGTGCTCGCCTCGGGGCGTGACATCACTCCCAAGACCATGGAGTGGGCCAAGCGGCGTCTGGCCGCCGAGGGGCGCGCGGCGATCGACAAACAGCTCCCCTGATCAGCATCTTCCTCTTCACGTCAACTCTGTACGAGGTCGCGGCGCGTGCCGCCGCCCGGAGCGGGCAGACGGTACGCGCCTCGTGTTCTCCGGGCTGCCTTTCCCGCGCGGCTGATCCGGCTCGCGGTGCACCGCCGTGGTGGCGCGCCGGTGCCCGTCCCCGCTCGGCTTCGTCGCGGCCCGGCTCCGGCGGCATTCACCGGTGGTACGCGGCGGCGACGTGACGCCCGCCTCGCGGCGGAGCGCGTATGCCGGGCGCACGCACGGACCGCGAGTCGTCCTTGCCCCGGTCCTCCTCGCCCCGGTCCACCCCTTCCTCCTCACCCCGTCCCGTAGACGCCCTCCGCGAAGGCGGCGAGCTGATTGGCGGGGAGCTTTCTGACCAGGTCGGCCTCGGTGATCATGCCGACCGGCTGTCCGTTGTCCAGCACCAGCAGCCGCCGCACCCGTGCCTCGCCCATCACCCTGACCGCCTCGCCAGCGGGGGCGGCGGCGTCCACGGAGAGCGGCGGGCCCTCGGCAAGGTCCCCGGCTGTGACCTTCGCCGGATCGTGTCCCGCCGCCAGGCACTTCACCACGATGTCCCGGTCGGTCACGATCCCCGCCAGGCCGCCCGCGCTGCTCGTCACCGGCAGTGCGCCCACGTCGTGGTCGCGCATCACCTGCGCCGCGCGGTCGAGCGTCTCGGTCGCCGGAACGGTCAGCAGATCGCTCGTCATCAGGTCGCGTGCGGTGAGCATGGGGACCTCCATAGGCGGTGGGGAGGAGGGGCGCCACCGCCATGCTGTCCGGGCCGCGGTCCGTGTGCGAGCCACCCGGGCCGTACGGGTGAGCTCACGGCGCACCGTCGGGGCCGGCGTCTCCCGCCCTGCGCGAGTCTTCCGGATTCCTGCAACACGTTCTACTGTGTGCCCCGCCTCGAGCCGCGGCCACGTGCGGCCCCAGGACCGACCGCGACACTCCGGGAGGGACCGTGCACCTCGCCTACACACCCGAGCAGCAGCGGCTGCGCGCCGAGCTTCGCGCGTACTTCGCCGAGCTGGTCCCGGGCGGCAGCGCCCACGGCCACCCGGACGGCACCCGAGGCAGGGGAGCGTCCGCCGACGCGGATCCGGTCGCCCGGAAGCGGTTCTACCGGGAGACCATCCGCCGGCTCGGCGCCGACGGGCGCCTCGGCATCGGCTGGCCCGTGGAGTACGGCGGCAGCGGGATGACCCCCATCGAGCAGTTCATCTTCTTCGACGAGGCCGCCCAGGCCGGAGTGCCCCTGCCGCTGATGGCGCTGAACACCGTGGGGCCCACGATCATGCAGTACGGCACCGAGGAGCAGAAGCGGTATTTCCTGCCGAAGATCCTCTCCGGGGAGATCGACTTCGCCATCGGCTACAGCGAACCCGACGCCGGCACCGACCTGGCCTCCCTGAAGACCCGCGCGGTACGCGACGGCGACACCTACGTGGTGAACGGGCAGAAGATCTGGACCACCAACGGCGACACCGCCGACTGGGTCTGGCTGGCCGTCCGTACCGACCCGGAGGCCCCGCCGCACAAGGGCATCACCATGCTCCTCGTCCCCACCACCGATCCCGGGTACTCCTGCACCCTCATCAACACGCTGGCCTCGCACGACACCACGGCCAGCTACTACGAGAACGTCCGGGTGCCCGTCGCGCACCGCGTCGGCGAGGAGAACCAGGGCTGGCGGCTGATCACGAACCAGCTCAACCACGAGCGGGTGACCCTGGCCGCCCACGGCACCATGGCCATCCGCGCGCTCCACGACGTCCAGCGCTGGGCCGCCGACACCAAACTCGCCGACGGCCGCCGGGTAGTCGACCTCGGCTGGGTGCGCGGCCGCCTGGCCCGCACCCACGCCAGGCTCGACGCGATGAAGCTCCTCAACTGGCAGATGGTGGCAGCCGTGCAGCACGGCACCCTCACCCCCCAGGACGCCTCGGCCGTCAAGGTCTACGGTTCCGAGGCCCGACGCGACGCCTACGCCTGGCTGATGGAGATCGTCGGCGCGGCCGGCCCCCTCAAGGAGGGCTCCGCGGGCGCGGTGCTCCACGGCGAACTGGAACGCGGCTACCGCACCGCCGTCATCTTCACCTTCGGCGGGGGCAACAACGAGATCCAGCGCGAGATCATCTCCTGGATCGGGCTGGGAATGCCGCGGGTACGGCGCTAGGTGTAGTGCCCTGAGAGGCCGGGGACGCGGCTGGCGGGTGGTTGCCCCTTCAGCGCGGTGTGTCCGCGGTGGTGATTGCCCTCCTCAGGGGGCCGGCGCCCGGTGTGCAGCCGGCCCGGGAAGGCGTCGGGACCGTGCCAGGCCCCGTTGGTCAGCACCTGGTCGCGCCGAGCGGTGCGAGCCGGGCGGGCTGCGGCACGGTCCGGCGCCCTCGGTGGCTGCTACGGCGCATCGATGCCGTTGTACGCCTGGGGTGCCTCCCAAGCGAGCTCTCACGCCGCGTTCCATGATGCCGCTGTCCTCAAGGGCGCGGAACAGAACGCCGGCGTCGACCTCTCGGATTGCCGCGTGGCGGCTTCGGACACGCCCGGCGTCGTGGCAGGCGGACAAGGAACGGCACGTCGTGGCGCCCGGGAGCTCACACGTCGAGCGTCACCGAACACGTCCAGCCGTCGGGACCGTGCTCGAGGTTCAGCCCGTGCCAGGTCACGGCTTTCGGAGCCGCGCCGATGACCGGGTACGCCCTGGCGTCGCCCATGAAGAGTGCTGCGTGCGGGCCGTCCGCTGCATCGGTCACATCGACGTCGAGGGGGACCTCGTCTGCGACGTCGAGCCAGTACACGACTTCCTCCAGGAGCGCCACGAGCAGGTCCTCGTCCGTCTCGCCCCGCAGCACGACGTCCCTCCTGCGCGCCACCGAGGCTGCGCCGAGCTCCAGGAAGGATTCGCAGACGCCACGTACGGCCTCGGTGAAACACTCGGCACGCGTGGCACCCCACGCCTCCACACGGAGGTCCGCAGTGTGGGGCACTGTACGACGGCCACCGGGTCGGTCAGGATGCACCTGCCGCCTCCACCTCGTCTCCTCGGCTCGGAGCCGGAACAACTCGAACCGGTGCGCAAGAACGTCTCCAGCACCGTCACCGAGAGGTGACGGGCCGACTGCCGACTGCCAGGAGAAGAGAGAAGGCCGGCTGCTGCGTCACCCGGCGTCGACTGCGTGCTGCTCCGGAGGACTTGCGGCCCATCCGATGGCGTCCTCGAGGTCGTCGTAACCGAACCGTCGCACTTCGGCCTGGATGAAGTGGTTCGCCAGACGGGGCACCAGGCCGGCGAGCTTGGAGTCGGCCGCCAGCGCGACCTTCCTGACCTTCCGGTGGTGGTCACGGACGAAGCGCACATGTCGAAGCAGGCTTCCAACGTTCTCCCAGCCGGGGAATTCGCGAGCGTGCACCACGACACCGGCCAACTCCTCGTGCGTTTCGAGCCAGCTGTCCGCGCTGAGCCCCAGGGCGTCGAAGTCCTGGGTGCGCAGGGGCAGTTCGACCTCGACCACGAGGACGTGGGACTCGGGCAGGAGGTAGTGGGAGACACCCGGGCCTTCGGGCAGCGAGGCCAGCCACTGGAGCGCCTCTGCGCGCTCCTGGCTGCCGAAGACGCGTACCGGGCAGGGCATCAGGAAGCCCGCCAGCCGGGTCGATTCACGAATCCAGCCGATGTCGCTGACCAGTGCGCAACCCTCGAACAACCGCATGGATCCGAGGCCGACTTTCAGGTCCTCCCACCCGGCTCCCGGGGTGAACGACCGGAACTCGGGGCCGAACTCGTACAGGAACCGGATACGACGGCCTTCTCTGCGGGCCTCGTCAATGAGCGGTTCGATCACCGTCTCGTAATCGTTCTTCGACACGGTTCCGATCGCTTTCACCGCGTCGACCCCAGGAGAAACGTCCTGGATTCTCTCGAGCATGTCGTTCCTCAGCGTTTCTCGTTGCTGCACCGATCCGCCTGCAACGGCAACAACTACGAGTGTGGCATTGACGGCGACCCCAGTCACATTGAATGCGGCCGGTGCATCAGCCGAGGCAACGGCGACGGAATCCGCCGCGGTCGTGCACTGCCTCGAAGGTGACATCCAGGGCCAGCGGGCCCGAAGCTCTTGTAGGGGCCATGACTGATCCGATCGTCGTCGGAGCAGACGGCTCTGGGCGTAGGCTTCCGGCCCCGATACGGGACGGAACGAGGCAGAGTTGCATCACTGCCCGCGCAGGTCGTCCATGTGCTGTCGGAAGACCGGGAATATGCGGTGCCGACGCCACCACATCCTTTTTCGACCAGCGCGGATCGTGGACGAGGCTGCCGGCCTCCAATCGACCGACGCGCACACCCGGCCCCGCGCTGGGACGATGGAGACACGTCGCTCGTGTGGTGAGGGATCAGGAGTGTGACGCGTCCGGAAAGTCCTCCGCAGCGCACGGAACATCCTGGCGCTTCCGCATACCGCGGGCCTGTGGGCAGCGGCGTGGGCCATGACCCGTGAGGAGTGCCTGGCGCAGGCGGTGCGGGGTGTCTGCGAGCCGTTCCTGGACGTGGCAGGGGCAGTCCGTCTCCGCAGGCGGGACATCGTCGTACGGGCGGCCAGGAACGAGGATGTGCTGGTCGCCGGAATCACCGGAAGCATCCGGAGGAGGAGCGAGGGATGAGCGGCACCACGATGCTCGACCGCAGTGAATGGCGATCCGCACTCGACGAGGTTACGTCCAGTCACGAAGGGGAACTGGTCTCCATTGAAGTACTGGACCCGTCAGTCGGGCACCAGTACGAGGCCGAGCGGCTGCCCTTCGCCTACCTCGACTATGACCCGAGAGACGACGTGGTGATCGTCGCCGTTGGCGGACAGGGGCCGCGCTACCCAGTCGTCCTGCGGCACATGGTGCCGCACCCTCAGGAGATCGATCTTGCCACGCTGCACGTCCCGGAGGCGGCCGTCCAGGTCATCGCTGCCGACGGCACCCCCCATCTGATCACTTTCTACCCGGCCGAATCCGGAGCCGGGTCCTGAGACCGCCGCGGCCGGCGTACGAGCCCCGCGCCGTACCCTGCTGCACGACCACCGCTCGGGACTCGACGCCCTCGCCGCACGCCTCGTCGCCCGCGGGGCCGACAAGGGTGCGCTACCAGGCTTCAGCGTCCACGAGGCTCGTGAGCCGCATCGTCCAGGCAGCCGAGGTCATCACCGTGAAAGTTCCCAGGATCCCTGCCGCGATCAAAGCCCCCCTGCGCTGGCACGTCGCGCCAGGACCGCTGGAGGGCTCACTTGAGCAGTCGCCCCCGCGGGCCCCGCACCCTGCTCCCCCTGCCCGCCTCCTGACCGTGGCCGCCCGCTCGTGCGGGTCGGCAGCGGGAGAGCGCCCCAGGCGCGGGGGGTGACGAAGGTGGACATCACGCTGGTGGAAGCAGGTCCGTTCCGGTTCCGTATCGAGCGGCAGGGCCCGATGCGCGTGCCCGGGGTCGTCTTCGCGACGCGGGAGCTCCTGCCGCAGGCTGCCGGGGACAAGGCGCTGGAGCAAGTGGCGAACGTGGCGACGCTGCCCGGCATCGTCCGCGCCTCCTTCGCCATGCCGGACGTGCACTGGGGGTACGGCTTCCCGATCGGCGGGGTGGCCGCCACTGACATCGACGACGGCGGTGTGGTCTCGCCCGGCGGTGTCGGGTTCGACATCTCCTGTGGCGTCAGACTGCTCGCCGCCGACACCGACAGAGACCGGCTCGCCCCCCGATTCCGGTCGCTCATGGACATCCTCGACGACACGATCCCGCGCGGCATGGGGCGCGGCGGCCTGTGGAAGCTGTCCGGACGCCCGCAGATGGAGAAGCTGCTCATCGGCGGGGCCGAATACGCGGTCGAACACGGTCACGGCGTGCCACGGGATCTGGCGCGCTGCGAGGACCACGGCGCGTTGGCGGAGGCCGACCCCTCACAGGTCGGGCAGCGGGCTGTGGACCGGGGCCTCGAGCAGGTGGGCAGCCTCGGCTCGGGCAACCACTTCTTGGAGGTGCAGGTAGTGGACGAGGTGTTCGACACGGGCACCGCCGCCGCCTTCGGCCTGCGCCCCGGCCAGGTGTGCGTGATGATCCACTGCGGTTCGCGCGGCCTGGGGCACCAGGTGTGCACCGACCATGTCCGGGTCATGGACCACTCGCTGCGCGCCTACGGTATCTCCGTCCCCGACCGGCAGCTGGCCTGCACTCCCGTCGTCTCCCCGCCGGGCCGCGACTACCTCGGCGCGATGGCCGCGGCAGCGAACTACGGCAGGGCCAACCGGCAACTGCTCACCCAGGCGACGCGGCACGCGTTCGCCGTCACGGCCGGAGTGGGCCTGGACCTGGTGTATGACGTCTCGCACAACACCGCCAAGATCGAGACCCACAAGGTGGACGGCGCCCCGCGCCGACTATGTGTCCACCGCAAGGGCGCCACCCTGGCCCTCCCGCCCGGCCACCCGAGCCTGCCGGCCGACCTCATCGAGGCCGGGCAGCCCGTGCTGGTCCCCGGCACCATGGGCACCGCCTCGTACGTGATGGTCGGCACCCCGGAGAACGACGCGTTCTTCTCCGCCTGCCACGGCGCCGGACGGGTGTGGAGCCGCCACCAAGCGCTCCGCCGGGTCCGCGGCGAGCAACTGCGTGGCGAGCTGGAGGCCCACGGCATCGCCGTCCGGCCGTCGTCCTGGCGCGGGCTCGCCGAAGAAGCCCCCGGTGCCTACAAGGACGTCGACGCGGTGGCCGCCGCCACCGAAGGGGCCGGTCTGGCCCGGCTGGTCGCCCGCCTGGTCCCGGTCGGCGTCGTCAAGGGGTGAACGACTGCACGGGTGTACATCGGGGGCCCTGTCCGGGCTTCGGCGAGACGGCACGGAATGCCGGATGCGGTCCAGCAGGGTTCCCAGCCCGGCACGAGCGTCCCGGGAACGAGCCGAACCCCCTCGCATCGCCCATTCGGCGCACTGCGACGGCCCGGAACGGGTCGTTGAACCAGGCGTGGCAAGTCGGACGCAGCCAGTCCTGAGCGAGGCCGGCAGGACGACCGCGCCCGCGGGGACGACGATTCCCATGGACAGGACGTGAACGCCGCCTCCGGACCCCGGAGTCTGCGGCTGACGTTGCTGGGTGTCGGGGCGATGAACTCACCGCGGTTCGCGCCCGCCGGACTCGTGGTGCAGTACGGCCGCTGCCGAGTCGCCTTCGACGGCGGGCCGGGCGCCGATCCGCCCCGGCACCTGGATGCCTGGCTCGTCACCGATGAACGGGCCGAACTTCGTTCGGAACTCCGACGCATGGCTGCCGACCGCGGCCTGGTACCGCGCATCGGCGACCTCTTGCCGGGCGGTGGGCTGAGCGTGCGCGCGCGTCCGGTCGTCCACACGTCGCACCCCACATGTGGCTACCGAATCGAGCTGGGCAGCCTGCTGGTTGTGTGGGCACCGGAGTTCTGGCAGTTCCCGCCCTGGGCGGCAAACGCAGATCTGCTGTTCGCCGAAGCCGCATCCTGGAACCATCCAATCCGCTTCCGTGGCGGCGTAGGCGGCCACGCGAGCGTCCGCGAGGTCGGCATCCAAGCCACACGATATGGCGTACGCCGGCTGGTGTACGTCCACATCGGCCGGCCCACCATCCGCGCCATCGATGCGGGACTGACACCGGACGTAGGCGAATGGGGCCACGAAGGCCGCACCTACACACTCAGCACCGTAGGGTGACGGCGCACTCCGTCACCCGACGCTCTTCGCTCTGCCGAACCGACCGGCTCCACTACGACGTCGGGCAGCAGGAGACACCCCTCATGGTCGCCCGGCTCGAAGTCCGGGCCGCGCCGAGCAAGGTCGTCCTACCTGACCGGACCAATCCGGCGGCCTGGTCGAGCGACGCGGGTCACAAGCCTGTTTCAGGTGGCCGACCATGCAGAGCTCGCCCAGCATGGAGACGGGGGTTCCTACTGCCACTTCCGGAGATGAGCCGTATGACGCTTCCTGTACGACACCGGCCTGGTGGCCTGCTGGAGCGGGCCTTCCCCTGGCGCGAGCCCATTGCCGCCGAGTTCGACGAGCTGTTCCAGAGGATGACCCAGCTGCTGGAGACCTCGGCTCCCTCCTGGACCGAGGCGATGGCCTGGGCGCCGATGGCCGACCTGCACGAGACCGACGAGGCGTACGAGCTCGAGTGCGAGCTGCCCGGCATCAAGCGCGAGGACATCGACGTCGAGGTCAGTGAGCGCGAGCTGCGCATCACCGGGCAGCTGAAGGAGCGCGAGCGCAAAGGCGTGGTACGCCGCGCCACGCGACGCACAGGACGTTTCGAGTACCATGCGCTGCTGCCCACCGAGGTGAAGGCCGAGGACGTCCAGGCGTCTCTCGCCGACGGCATCCTCACGGTCACCATCCCCAAGACGCAGACCGCCAAGCCCCGCCATATAGAAATCCAGGGCTGACCCCGCCGCATGCGCCACTGGCCGCGGGTGCGGGAGGGCTCCGCCACCCGCACCCGCAACAGCGTCCGTGACACGCCGACAAGGCCAGCTCCCTGACGGCCAAAGGCGCATCCCCCTCCATCCGCGAGGAATTCCCTGATCGCGACGAGGGGAATTCCCGAATTCCCTGATCTCGACGAAAGGGGAGGGCCCGTCGTCGAGACGGGGCGCGGTGTCCTCCCGCGCGGACCCGCTCGTGGAGGGCAGCAGCGGACTCCACCGACCCTGAGGATCACTGTGCAAGGGAGAGAGGACATGTCGATCGCCGGAGACTGGTACAACGAGTTCGGCTCGCACATGGAGATCGCTCCTGGCCCCTCCGGGGAGATCACAGGGACCTTCGCCTCGGCCACGGGTCTCGCCGCCGGCGAGTACGCACTCGTGGGGCGCTACGACACCCTCGACCGGCCGGATCACGGCACAGCGATCGGTTGGACGGTGGCGTGGCACAACGAACAGAACAACGCCAACTGTGTGACCAGTTGGAGCGGGCTCTGTTTCGCCGACGACGACACGGAGCGGATCTGCGCCACCTGGCTGCTGACCACGTCGGCGACCGTCTCGGATGCCTGGGAGTCCACCACAGTCGGCAGGGACGTCTTCACCCGGGAGCCACCAGGCTCTGATCGGATCGAGGGCACCGCGCGGTCCATGCCGGCATCACACCCGACGGCCACGGGCGGCCCCCGCAGCCGCTGAGGGCGTACACGGTCCCCGTCCCGGGGGGGGGGGGGGGGGGGGGGGGGGGGGGGGAGAGGGGGGGGGGGGGGGGGGGTGGGGGGGGGGGGGGGGGGGGGGGGGGGGAAAGG